>CAYMUX010000052.1:0-23812 GCA_964393845.1 uncultured Nitrospiraceae bacterium | reverse complement strand
AAAAACTTATACGTGTAATGGGCAAGACGCTTGATGCATAGAGTCCATGGAAAAAAGGGAATACCGAAAGCGTAACGATATATGCGGAAAAAATCGCAAAGGAAATGTTAATCGACGAAGATGAAATAAAAGATATCAAGCTAGCAGGATTGCTTCATGGCATAGGAAAAATAGGGACTTACGATTATCTTCTTGATAAACCAGGCAAACTTACAAAGGAAGAGTTTGACATCGTTAAGAAGCATCCTGAGCAGGGATCAGATATTCTTAAAGAAATAAAACAGCTGCGGGATATAATACCTTTTATTAAATATCATCATGAAAAACTTGACGGCAACGGATATCCGCAGAAATTAAAGGGCCAAAGAATTCCGCTTGGCGCAAGAATTCTTCATGTGGCAGACTCCTTTGATTCAATGACTTCCGACAGGCCTTACAGACCTGCTCCCGGCATCAAATACGCTCTGAGTGAACTTGAGAAGTATAAGGACACGCAATTTGATCTTCAGGTGGTGGAAGCTTTCTTAAGGGCGCTTGAAAAATCAGATACATGGGATACTAATTTATCTTCAGAATGACTTTGAGAGCATTTTTTCTTGTCGCCTGCTTAAATGCCTTTTTCCCATCTTCAATCGAGAATACATCGCTGATAAGCGGATAAAGATCTATCTGTCCTGACTTGATTGCCTTTATTGCAGCCGGAAACGGTCCGCATCGGGAGCCTATCAAGCTGAAATGGAATTTGGGATCTCATGGAGATTACTGACAGGCAATGAGTTTTATTTTTAAACTTGTGCAGCAAATTCTGAAGCTGAAGATTTAACTGCGGATGGAGTAACAATTTCCCACGCTTCTCTATATAAAAGTATTTTCTTGAGTAGCTTAACATTCAAAGTATGTCCCGACTTGTTAGCAATAAAATGTCCGTATATTGGTAAACCTATCAATGAAATATCGCCGACAGCATCGAGGATTTTATGTCTGACAAATTCATCCTCAAATCTGAGTTTACCGCCATTAATGACTTCCTTTTCACCCAATACGATTGCATTATCCAGAGAACCTCCTTGAGCCAACCCCCTGGATTTCAGCATCTCAACATCCCTCAGGAAGCCAAAGGTTCGCGCAGGCGCAAGTTCGTTTACAAACTTCATTGCAGATATGTCAATGCCCATTTTCTGTTCTCCAAATGCAGGATGCGTATAAAAAAGACGATATGTTATTCTTGTTCCATCATACGGAGTAACTGCAATTTGACTATGGCCTTCCATAACTACAATTGGAGCCAATATTCTTAAATAAGACACAGCTTTTTCCTGTTTCGAAATGCCGGCTTCAATTATCCTGGATACAAATTTTGATGAGCTGCCATCCATTATCGGTACTTCTGGTCCGTCGATTTCAACAAGCACATTATCAATACTAAGACCCGCAAAAGAAGCTAGAAGGTGTTCAACTGTCCCGATCTTAACGCCTTCAGAAGCAAGAGTTGTAGCAAATGTCGTATCGGAAACAGAACTTACGCTGGCCTTTATTCTTACATTTCCCTTGTCCGTCCTTATGAAAACCACACCCGTATTGCACGGTGCAGCCCTAAGTCTCATATTGATTTTTAATCCGGTATGAAGACCAAGTCCGCTGATAAATATTTCATTTCTTAGTGTATTTTGGAGTCGCATAACTTCTCTATATAAGCAAATTAAATACCAATCTAAATATTCTTTAAAATCAAGGGGATGAAGTTTGTAGATGTATCATAATTACCTCTACAGTGTCTCTATTCTGCACAACTCAGACCTCTCCTCCTACAACCATTTCGGGAATTCTCACAGTAGGCATTGCATCGGAAACAGGGACCCCCTGCGCATCTTTTCCACATGTACCTATAGCAAAACCAATATCATTTCCTACCATATCTATGGACTTCAGAACATCAGGTCCATTACCGATAAGCGTAGCGCCCCTTACAGGTTCTCCGATCAGTCCTTTTTCAATGAGAAAGCCTTCAGAAACCTCAAAAACAAATTCTCCTGTTACAGTATTGACCTGTCCTCCCCCCATTTTCCTGACGAGAAATCCTTTATCAACTGATCGTATTATCTTTTCGGGGTCTTCTTCTCCAGGGGCAATAAAAGTATTGCTCATCCTTGGAATCGGCCTGTCCTTATATGACTGCCGCCTCCCATTTCCTGTTGAAGAAACATTTTCTTTCATTGCGCGTAATCTATCGTACATATATCCTTTTAAAATACCTCTTTCCACCAGAACGGTCCTCTGTGCCGTTATACCTTCGTCATCGAATCTGAACGATCCCCTTTTATTAGGAAGAGTCGAGTCATCGATAATTGTAACTAATGGTGAAGCTATCTGTTCTCCAATTTTATCTGTGTATACTGACAGTCCCTGTTGAACCAGGTCAGCCTCTAATCCATGTCCGATAGCTTCATGGATCATTGTGCCGCCGGCTTCCGCTGAAATTATTACCGGAATTTTTCCTCCGGGAGCTTTTCTGGCGCTTAACAGCATTACTGCCTTCTGCGCCGCCTTAAGGGCTATCTCTTCAAAAGGATTTTCTTCAAATAACTCAAAGCCGACAAGTCCGCCGACAGGCTCATATGCGGTCTGCAATACATCTCCTTCCGCAGCAATAACCTGTATAAGGGCAAGTGTGTAAATGCGTTCGTCTTCTGCAATGGTCCCATCCGAAGAGGCAATGCATATATTCTGGATGGAATCCCTGTATACAATTGATACCTGTTTAATTTTTGGACTGAAGCCTCTTGCAGCCCTATTTGAATTTTCTATCAGTGAAATTTTTTTCTTTATTTCAATATCTGCAGGATTGTGCTTTATTTTAAAATCAACTGACGGCTTGAGTTTTCTTAAATCAAATGTCAGTTCACCGGCTGTTTTCCCCTTAACCGCCCTGCTGACAGTCTCAGCAATACTAAATAGAGAGCTCTCTGAAAAATCATTGCTGTACGCGTAAGCAGATTTATCGCCGAAAATTACCCTTACCCCAATGCCGCAATCAACACCTGATGAAAGCTTTTCTATCTTGTCATCTTCAAGCTGTATTGACAGAGGTCTTTCCTGTTCAATAAAAACATCCGCGTAATCACCGCCATTCGACAGGGCTTTCTTGATAATCTTTGCTATAAGGTCATCAGAGATTCTATTCATTTGTTAAAATAGGGTTCGAGAGTTCAAGTGACGTATTAAAATTCAATAAAATTTGAAATGTTATTATACAACATCTTGCAAATCCTGTATTGTTTATCAAAAGGGAGGAGATCATGTCAAAAATAGGCGTAATTGGCGGAAGTGGTCTGTATGATATGAAGGGGCTTGTTTTAAAAAAAAGAAAAACAGTTACTACCCCCTTCGGCAAACCCTCCGATCATTATCTTTTGGGTGAAATCGGCAAAACTGAAGTCGTTTTTCTTCCCCGTCATGGGAAAAACCATGACATTCCTCCTCATAAAATTAATTACAGAGCAAATATCTGGGGATTCAAAAAGCTTGGTGTTGAAAGAATTCTCTCAATTAGTGCAGTCGGCGGCATTAAAAAAGGATTGAAGCCTGGAGATATAGTTATATTGGACCAGATTCTGGATATGACCAGAAACAGAAAATCTACTTTCTATGACGGAGAAAATGGTGTTGTACATATTGACTTTACCGAACCTTACTGTCCTGAGCTCCGAAAGACATTACAGCAAGCCGGCAAGCGTGTTAAAGTCTCTTTAAAAAACGGGGGGACTTACGCAGCGGTTGAAGGGCCGAGACTCGAGACTGCATCGGAAATAAAGAGTTTCAGCATACTTGGCGCTGATGTTGTTGGAATGACGGGAATGCCCGAAGCGTCACTTGCGAGAGAACTGGAAATATGTTATTCGGGACTGTCTGTAGTCGCAAATTATGCCGCGGGAATAAGCAAAAGAAAACTCACTGTAGCAGAAGTTATGGGAGCAATGAAAGCCACCACGGAAAAGCTTAAACGTTTGCTTGAAGAGATATTTAAGCTGATTCCGGATGAAAGAAAATGCTCCTGTGGAGAAGCTTTAAAAGAGGCAAAAATATAGATTACTTATTTATTATTCGTAGCTTGATAAACCCAAATAATGCAGATATTGAAAAACAATTTGGGCTCTTCACGTAAGAGTATGTGTCATTTATATATCTTCTTATTATTTGAGCGTATGGTCCCTGGTTTCAACTTATTGACAGTAAACAAGTAATGGTTTAATCTACTAGATAAAATGCTCGAAAATTCATTAAAAAATATCCGTTTTATTAACTATATTCTTGCCGTGCTTTTACTATTCGCAATCCTCTTATTGACCCGGAATATCATCGGTACTTCTTTCTCAAAGACAGAAGCCCCCCATACCGTCTCGGCAAATAACTCATTAACTAATAAAATGAAAGAAGACATCATGCAGTATTCTGCTATTTTAGAAAAGAATCCCTTCGGCCGGCCCATGAAACTTCATCCTATTGCCATGATGCAGGAGGCGGAAAAACCGTACGGCTCTCTATCGGACTTGCTTCTCGTAGGCACAGTTGTGGGGCCGGACAAACTCAGCTACGCAATTATTCAGGATAAATCCAAGACTGTCGGACAGGAAATTTTTGCATATAAGCAAGCAGTTTATAATTATGGCATATTAAATAAAATTAACAGCTCATCTGTTGAAATAAAACAGGGTTCCATTACTTATACGCTTACAATTCCATTTGAAAAAACCAGCGCCGGGGCAGAGCAGCATCAAGACAGTCAGGCTGCAGCATCAGAAGCGTCATTTGCCAGAAAGGTCAGTGATAAACAATATATCCTTGACCGCAGAAGGGTCCAAAAATCACTTGAGAATCCCGAACAGATATTGACTGATGCCCGGCTTTTACCTAATTTTATAAACGGCAGGCAGGAAGGATTTAAAATAAGCGAAGTTGTCTCCGACGGACTTTATCACAGTCTGGGACTGGTAAACGGAGATACACTGTTAAGGATAAACGGACTTGAAATATCAAACCCTGAAGTTGCAATTCAGGCAATGTCCGCACTGAGAGGTATGAACAGGGTAAATCTTGATATAATTAGAGACGGCAAGAACTCGTCCATGACTTATGAGATAAGGTAGCAATTTAATGTTTAATATTTGACAATTGACACTCTATAATTGATAATTGATAAGCCTTAATATCATTCGCTAGCAGCATCAGACAAGGAAATATTCATGAAAATCATTAAACTGTCTATTGTATTGTTTTCTATCGTTTTTGTGACAACCGTATTCTCTTCTCTGTCAATAGCAGGCAATGATAATCATAGTCGATCAAAGGAACAACCCGCTCCCCGAATTGCCTTCAATTTTGTGGATGTTGAAATCTCAACATTAATTAAGTTTATCAGCGAAATTACGGGCGACAATTTCTTATTTGATGAAAGGATAAAAGGAACTATCACTATAATAGCCCCGACAAAGCTGACTGTAGAGGAGTCTTTTAATCTCTTCACATCAGTACTCAGTCTTAAAGGTTTTACTATAATTCCTTCAGGACCAAAAACTTATAAAATCATACCCTCTTCCCTTGCAAAGCAGGAAGGAATAATCTCTACGGATGAAATACTTCCTGTCAATGAAGGTTATATTACAAAGCTTATCCCTGTTGACAATATCAAAGCAGACGAAGCGTTGCAGTTTCTCCGTCCCGTCATTTCAAGAGACGGGCACCTATCTTCATTCGGGCCGCACAATATGCTGCTCGCAGTTGATTCTGCAATTACCATCAATAAAATCATGTCCATCCTCAGCCTGATTGATAAACCTTCGATAAGGGAAGAAGAGGCCAAGATTCATGTCTATTTCCTGGAACATGCCGATGCAACAGATCTGTCGGAGGTTTTGCAAGGAATAATAAAAAATTTACAGACAGCCGTTAAAAATGCCCGCATGGCCCAAAAAAGCGGAGATGCTTCAGCAGCTCCGATATTAAATGTCACACCGGACAAGGCAACCAATTCACTTGTAATTATTGCGCCTCCATCTGATTATGAGAACATTGTGCAGGTAATCAAAACACTTGATAAGAAGAGAAAACAGGTATATGTTGAGGCGATGATTGTTGAAGCAAGAATAGATATGCTGAGAGATCTCGGGTCAAAGTGGAGGGCAATGGCAACTCACAACGGTGAACCTATTGCAGTAGGCGGAGTTGGAAATATTGGAACAGACACCATTCTGAATATCATTAACGGTCTTTCCGGATTTTCAGCCGGTGGAATGGGGAGCTTTCTCGACATCCCTGTAACATCAGTCGGTACGGATGGAACGGTCAGTTCACAAACCCTCACATCCCCGGGGTTTGCAGCGCTTTTCAGCCTGAGCGAATTCAAACGCGCGATAAACGTGCTTTCCACCCCCCAGATACTTACCTCCGATAATCAGGAAGCCGAGATCCTCGTCGGCCAAAACGTACCATTTATATCACAAAGAGAGCGTGACGTAACAACAACCAGCACGGTGCTTAATTCTATTCAGAGAACGGACGTCGGTATAAAATTAAAGATAACCCCCCAGATATCAGAGGGAGATTACATTAAACTCGATATTTTTCAGGAAATCTCGTCAGTTGAAAAAGCCTCCGATGCAATTCTCACAACTATCGGTCCCAGCACCACGAAGCGTTCAACAAAAACATCTGTTGTAGTGAAGGACGGTCTTACCGTTGTCATCGGCGGACTTATGCAGGAACAGGAACAGGAAGACATATTCAAGGTACCCATTCTGGGAGACATTCCAGTTATTGGATGGCTTTTTAAATTCAAAAGTGTATCAAAAAACAAGACGAATCTCCTGGTATTCCTCTCGCCGCATATAATTAAAGAAGCGCCTCAGATTGCAAAATTAACACAAGAGAAACATAAGGAGTTTGTAACAAGAGAAAAGTTTTACAGGCAAGGCGAGCTGCTGGTAAAATTCAAAGAAGATGTTCCAAAAGATATGGCATTGCTCATAATATCACAAAAGAAAGCCGGCGTTATTAAATATTTTGATGACATAAATGTCTACCACATAAAACTAGAATCCGGCCAGGAAGTTGAAGATGCTATTGAAGAGTTTTCATCACTCCCGGAAGTTCTTTACGCTGAGCCGAATTACAAAGTCAAACTGGATGTACCCGCTGAAGATACTGATAAAAAACAGCCGGCGACTGACGTAGACTTAAATAAAACCGACAGTTTATTAAATGAGGGAAAATCCGAGCCGCTTCAGGTCACCGATGTTGAACAGCCTGCGCCTGCCGTTGATATCGATAATTCCCTAAACTTGGATAATGAGGATAAATCATTGTCTAACGCTGACACTGATAAAAAAAAAATACCTCCTGATAACGAAGGCGAAGAACCCGGCAGCATAATGCGGGAACAAACCCCTTCCTCTCTTCAAGAGATTGACAATAATCAGGCCGTCCCTGTTGCTGATGCTAAGGCAACCGTGGATGCGCTTGCAGAAAAAGTTAATGAACCACAGCAAACTCAATTGACAGACAACACAAACGCGGCAGAAGCAATTGATAAAAATATCGGGTCCGCAGAAAAAAATATAGAACCAGCTCCGGTAAAACTACAAACCGAAAATGATATATCAGGGAGCAGCCGGTATTATATTCAGGTCGGGGCATGGAAAAATATCAAATATGCACTGGAGACGCTGGAACTATTGAGACCTCATTATCCGGATATCTACATCGTTGAGGAGGCCGGGCAAAATAAGGCGCGCATACCGGGCACAATGAGCAAGAATAATGACAGCTTATTATTAAAAAAGTTAAGAAAGAAGTTTAATCTGAAACCCTTTTTAGTCAACAAATCAGAATAAATCAAAGATCGGGTCATCTGCATGGAAACCGTAGACGATATAAAAGATGATGACATAGAGTTTTCACTCCTTGAAAAAATATCTCTCACCTTTGCTAAAGGTAATGTCTTTCTGCCGTTGAGAATACAGGACAATGAACTTTTAGGCGCCGTTGCCGACAACCGCGGGGTCTTTGCGCTCAGAGATCTGGCAAGGGCCCTTAATCTTAAACCCCATCCTGTCCAGGCTGATGAAAAACTCATTATAGATACGATCAACCGCATTTACAGCCGGACAAGCAGAGTAAACGATGTAATGGGTGATATTAAAGGTGAAGACCTATCCATGATAGCTACAGAATTTGAATCACCGACGGATTTGCTCGAGCTTACAGAAGAGGCTCCGATTATCCGGCTGCTGAATGCCCTCCTGATGGAAGCGGTAAAAGAGAAGGCAAGTGATATACATATAGAACCATACGAAAAAGGCATTGACGTAAGGTTCAGGGTGGACGGAATTTTAAGCAAAGTCCTGAGCCCTCCTAAAATTATTCATGATGCCCTGATATCGAGGATAAAGATAATTGCAGGTCTTGATATTGCTGAAAAAAGACTACCGCAGGACGGCAGGATACAGCTGCTTGTCGGTGGTAAGAATTTCGATATAAGAGTGTCCATAATACCTACTATGATCGGAGAAAGGGCGGTCTTGAGACTACTCGACAGGCAGTCAGGCGTCCTGAGCCTTGAAATGCTCGGACTGGCGGATTCACTTTTGCTATCGCTGAAAAACGCGCTTTCAAGACACAACGGCATCATTCTTGTTACCGGCCCCACAGGTTCCGGTAAGACCACGACGCTTTACGCATCGCTTATCAGGCTTAACACCGAAGACAGAAATATCATCACAGTTGAAGACCCTGTCGAATATCAGCTCTCCGGCATAGGACAAATGCATATAAACCCTAAAATAGGGCTTACGTTTGCAGCAGGACTGAGATCAATATTAAGACAGGACCCGGATATCATGATGGTCGGGGAAATAAGAGACCTTGAGACTGCAGAGATTGCCGTGCATGCATCGCTTACCGGACACCTGGTCCTCAGCACACTTCATACTAATGACGCTCCGGGCGCCACAACAAGACTTATTGACATGGGAATAGAGCCGTTCCTCGTGGCATCATCACTTGTATGCATACTTGCCCAGAGGCTGGTAAGAGTGATCTGTACTCACTGCAAGGAACCATATACACCGACAAAACAGGAATTATCTTATCTCGATCTTGACCCTCCGCCATCTAAGCTTTATCACGGGAAAGGTTGTGATAAATGTATGGGTAAAGGATATCTCGGCAGAACGGGAATCTACGAGCTGCTTGAGATTACTCCGGAGGTAAGAACAGCGATTGCTGAAAGAAGAGATGCGCAGGCAATAAAAGCCGCAGCCGTCAGAGCGGGTTTTAAATCCCTTCAAAGAAATGCAATCGATAAAATTCTAAAAGGCATCACTACAATAGAAGAAGTTATACGGGTCACGTTACGAGACGTGGAAGGATGAGATTGGAAGGCGGCAGAAGGATGAAGCATGCCTGTTTTTAAATATCATGGATATGACAGGAAAGGGTCGGCAGCCGAAGGAGTAATTGAAGCCGACGGACAGAAAGATGCCGCCTTAAAAATAAAATCAAAAGGCATCTTTCCGAAAGATATAACAGAAGAGGGCCCTTCAGGAAAAAAATCCTTATTTAATAAATTCTCTCCGTCAGCGCTCGCCGACATAACAAGGAGACTTTCAATCCTGATCTCATCGGGAGTCACTTTGATAGATACCCTGAGCGCATTATCTTCAGAGCAAAAAGGTGAGTGGAGAAATCTATTGACAGACCTTAAGGACAGGCTTGCCGGAGGTTCATCATTCGCACGCGCAATGCAGGCCCATCCTGCAATATTTCCGGATTTTTATACAGGCATGATCGCGGCCGGAGAAAGCAGCGGCAGATTACCGGACGTCCTTATTAAACTCGCTGATTTTCTTGAAAGCGAGATCAATATTAAAAATAAAATCAAAACAGCCCTCATATATCCGGCGTTCATGGCCTGCGTCAGTATAGCCATTGTGGCTTTTCTATTTACATTCGTTATTCCCAAGATAACGAAAATATTCGAGGAAACCTCAGCCACCCTGCCCTTTATTACTATAGTGCTCATCTGGATCAGTACGGCATTAAAAAATTTCTGGTGGCTGCTGCTGGCACTGGCTGCAGTCGCCGTGATTTCATTTAGAAAAATTAAACGGACAAAAAAGGTCTTAATTGATTCAATACTGCTTAAAGAACCTACCGGTATTTTAATGGGCCTCTACATGCTGCGGTTTTCCATGACAATGGGTTTTCTCCTCTCCGGAGGACTGCCGATATTAAAGGCCATGCAGCTGACCTCCAGGGTTACAGGTAATGTTGTCCTGGAAAATAAAATCATGGCTGCCCAGAACCTGGTATCCCAGGGTGCAAAGCTTTCAACCAGTCTTAAAGGATTCCCCCCCACACTTTTACAGATAATATCTACCGGAGAGCAAACGGGAAAACTCCCGGAGGTGTTACAAAAAACAGCTGCATCTTATGAATCCGAGTTTGACAGAAAACTTCAGAGGGTGATAAGCCTTCTGGAACCGGTGTTGATTTTAATAATGGGCCTGGTAGTCGGATTTATTGTAGTGGCAGTCCTCCTGCCGATATTTGAGATGAACCAGGTTATGAAGTAGGATATGCGCCGGCCTATCATCCGCCATTATATTGTATCTGAATATAAGAAGGAGGCAGGTTTCCGGAGTAGAATTTCTCTACCTCTGGAAACCATAGCCAAGGAAACAGACATATAATCTCTGCATTATTCAGGCTAAGAAGGTTTAGAGTGCTTTTCCTTCTCTTTGCCGTATGCTTCCTTACCGGCGTCAATGGCACTGGAAATCAGTGTCTTTTTCTCTGTTACAAATTCTTTGCCATGCTCTACAGCAGATGAAAATTTATCTTTTACCTGCCCCGCACATTCTGAAGCCTTCTTTGTGGTTTCATCAGTAAATTCCTTTATCTTCTCTCTCGTCTCCCTCCCCGACCGCGGAGCGGTAAGTAATGCAATACCGGCGCCCACAATGCCGCCTAAAACAAAAGCTAGAACAACATGGCCTGTTACTGAACATCCTCTTTCTTCATTCATTTTTAGCCTCCTTTTTTAATAATCCCCTGCGTCAAGACGCTCAGGGCGGTTTTTATTCCAACTCCAAAATCCGACATCGTAACTGACATGAAAGTGCCAATCTGCCTTATTAACCTGTTTATGTCATCAATAATCACTCCTGTCTCTCCCACCGACTTCGTCAGATGCTGGACATTGCTGATCGATTCATCCAGTTTATCTGCAATCTGATTTGTCTTCTCCACTGTTTCCTGAAGCCTTTTCAAAAGAGGATTCAGCGATTCCTGGGTGATCAGCAGAAAATCCTCAGCGGCCTTTGCGGTCCTTTTTATTTGTAAAATGACGGGAATTAAAAATGCCGTTAATATAATTAATGCACCTGCAATAATTCCCCAAAAAAACTCTGTATTCATAAACGTTTCCTCTCTTCAGTTTATATATCACAAAACAATGCGGTTTGCAAATATTAAATATAATACATGATAAAAAATCATGATGCAAATGCTAATTATGATCTAAAAAATGAACTGCCCGGCAGCAGAACAGCGAGGAATTCCCTGCCCTTATTTCCGTTTCTGTTTCGCCTCTGATATAAACAACCCGTTCCCCTTGTTCCTTTTCTTGAAATGAGACAGCAATGTTTCAGCTTCATTGAAGGGGAGTGTTACAAAGGAGAATTTATCAAGTATCTGGATCTGCTTAATCTTCTCTTTTCTGATGCCGCATTTGTCCTGGATAAAACTTATCAGTTTTACGGGAGTCAGCCCGTCCTTTTTCCCCTGCGCCACAAAGAGTCGCGTGGTACCTTTAGTGTCAACGACCACATCCTCAATTTCAGTATAGCTCTTCTCGTCCAGCTCCTCCTGAAAAGAGTACTGAAGAAGGGCTGATACGATTTGTTCAGCAGGATAACCTTCCAGGAGATCCCTGGACATTTCAAGGTATTCTTCCTGAAGATGCGACTGAACAATGTCCTCAAGATCAGCCTTGATCCTGAGTTTTTTTGCATCAATGACATCTTTGACTTTAGGGAGCCTGGCCTTTCGAATATCGGTCTTTGCGCTCTGCTTGATATATTGCAGCTTCCGGTATTCTGTCGATGTTATAAAAGTGATTGCTGTCCCCTCTTTGCCGGCGCGTCCGGTGCGGCCGATCCTGTGGACGTACGATTCCGGGTCCTGGGGAAGGGCATAATTGATAACGTGCGTCAGGTCATGCACATCTATTCCCCTGGCTGCTACATCAGTCGCCACGAGGACAGTGACCAGCCTCTTTTTGAATTTGTTCAATATTTTCTCTCTCTGACTCTGCGAAAGGTCCCCATGTAAGCCATCAGCGTCATAGCCGCGTTCCATGAGGTGGTTGGATACCGTATCAACATCCGCCTTCGTCCTGCAGAAGATAAGCCCATAGAACTCTTTTTCCATGTCGATTATTCTGCATAGGGCCTCAAATTTATCCGCAAACGCTACTTCAAAATAAATCTGGTCCGTCAGGCTGACAGTCAGCTGTCCTTTTTGCACTTCAAACACTTCATATTCGCCCATGTATTTCTGGGCTATCCGCAGTATCTCCTTAGGCATAGTGGCTGAAAACAGCATGGTCCGCTTATCGGAATTTGTCTTTTCGAGAATTTCTTTGACCTCGTCGATAAAGCCCATGTTGAGCATTTCATCCGCTTCATCCAGTACAAGGAAAGATATGGAATCCAGATTTAAGGAACGGCGCCCCAGATGGTCAATGATCCTGCCGGGGGTACCGACAACAATATCAACCCCCTTTTTCAAGGCCTTGAGCTGCATTTCTATCGATTGGCCGCCGTATATCGGGACCACACTCAGCTTTTTATTGCCTTTTAAAGAATTGATTTCTTCCGCCACCTGGATGGCCAGTTCTCTTGTCGGTGTAAGGACAAGAGCCTGTACTGTCCTGGCTTTTTCCTCCAGCATCTCAAGGATCGGCAGCCCGAAGGCCGCGGTCTTCCCTGTCCCGGTCTGGGCCTGGCCCACTATATCTTTTTTCCCGGCAAGGATGACCGGGATCGTCTTTGCCTGGATCAGCGTGGGCTCTTCAAACCCTTTACGCTTTAAAACTTTTAACGTATCTTCAGACAATCCTAACTTTTCAAATGAATTCATTTGTAATTTACTCCCTTTCCAATTTACATTTGCCAGAACTGCATTCGGGATTATAAATCATCAGACTTGAGAAATGATACTTGAAGAGTGAAAATCAAAAGGAAAGATCAAACCTCTTATTCCGTGATATTGAGGGCAGTTTTTTTTGATGTGTGACTGTTACTCTGTTTATATCCTTCTTCAATATTTACTTTTTGTTTATTTATCCGAAAAACAGTATCTGAGACTTTCGGGATGTATGCTCCCGCAAATTATGAGCTCCATGAACTCATAATTCTTATTGATAATAAGACTGTGTGTATTCTAGACTAAGCTTGGTAAATTAGCAAGGAACGATATAGCAGTAGGGGCAAGGTCTCCGTGCCCCTGAATGAGTCGACATGATTAATACAAAACATCAAAACTCCGGATTTACCCTCATTGAACTAATGGTGGTTATTGTTATCATCGGTCTGCTTGCAGCCCTTGTGGCCCCCAGGCTTATGAGCAGGGTTGATGAGGCGAAAGTTACCGAGGCAAAAATACAGATCAAGAATTTTGAAACAGCCCTGAGATTGTTTAAATCGGATAACGGGTTTTACCCGTCTACTGATCAGGGATTGGAGGCATTAATCTCTGCGCCGATAACCGGTGAGGTCCCCGCCAACTTCAAACCCGGCGGATACCTGGAGAAAAAAAGCCTGCCGCTTGATCCCTGGGGAAATAAGTACATTTACCTCTCCCCCGGCGGGCAAGGGGATTATGATATCATCTCATTCGGTGCCGATGGTTTGCCTGGAGGCGAAAAATATAACTCGGACATTATCAATTGGGACAATTAAAGGATGAAGACAAAAGACGGTTTCACCCTCATTGAACTTATAATCGTAATCCTCATTATCTCTCTCGCCACTGCGCTTGTCATGCCGAACCTCTGGGACAGAGGAGAGCAGACATTGAAATCTGAAGCAAAACGAATCGGCAATACTCTAACATATATTTATGACGAAGCCGCAGGTAAAAAGCGGACATATGTTTTAAAAATCGACCTTAATGCCGGCTCCTGGGGTTTTGAAAGTGAAAAGGAGTCACGCAGTTTTAAGATGAAAGACAATGTTATGTTCAAAGATATTATAGTTCCGTCGCTCGGCGAAGTCTCAATAGGAGAGGTAATAATGAAATTCGGCCCCATGGGATCTGAAGAACCAATCACTTTGCATCTGATAAAAGATGATAATGAGTATACCGTGATATTTAATCATATCAGCGGCAGGGCCAAGATCCGGGAGGGATATTTTGTTGAAGGATAAAGGCGGCTTCACCCTTCTCGAAGTCATGATTGCCCTTGCAATCATTGGAACGGCGCTTACAATTATCATACATACGGTAAACTATCACGCTAAGGTCATGGATGAGAACATTCTCTCAACAATGATGTTTCAACTGGCAAAAGAGAAAATGACTGAACTGGAAAGTTCACCTCAAAATTCAAAAGGGGACATCAGCCCATCCGGTTTTAAATATGAAAACACGGTTTCTCCAATAGAGGACTCCAATATTGTCCGGCTAAAGACTGTTGTGGAAGGACACGGTAAACAGGTCATCCTCAATGAACTCGTAATTCACAAGGCAGAAGGGCAGACAGCGCAGAAATGAAAATAGAAATTAAGAAGATAAGAAGTTATGAATCCGGCTTCACCCTCATTGAGATCCTGATAAGCCTTACGATCCTGACTATTGTACTCGGAGCTGTCTACGGTTCTTTTTTCTCTGTTCAGCGCGCACTCAAAAGGTTTGATGATATATCACTTAAATATCATGATACAAGGACGGCCCTTGATATAATGAGACGCGAAATCGAAGGCGCATTAATAAAAAATCCCGCTGCTGATGACAAGAAAAAGATAAAGGCAGGATTTGTTATTCAGGACCGTGATGTATTCGGCAAAAACGCTTCTTTATTGAATTTTACTGCATTCTCTTTTAAAGGAAACGATCTGAATGCCGTCTCTTACTTTGTATTGGAAAAAGACGGCAAGTTCAATCTAATGAAATCTGAATCACCGGCTGCCATAACATCAAAAGAATATAAAATAGAAATTATCGAGGGAATCGAAAGCTTCACTGTCGAGACCCTGTATGACAAAGAATGGGTCAGGACATGGGACACTCAAAGTACGGCCATGCTGCCGGAAATTGTAAGAATAAGTATAGAATTTGATGACAACGGCAAGCTTGTCAAACTGACTGAATATGCAAAGCCGAAAATCGGGACGCGATTATGAAAATAACAGGGGTCAGGGGTCAGGGGGCAAGGGGCAGGAAACAGAACAGATCAGCTATATTCCCCCCTTTGGCAAAGGGGGGTGAGGGGGGATTTTTAAACGCAACAATTATAAAATCCCCCTTAATCCCCCTTTTTCAAAGGGGGAGATTTGAAAGGGGAACTTTTCATAAATTATCGAATCAAAAAGGGTCAGCCCTTATAATTACTCTTTTATTAATAACAATCCTCACTGGCCTGGTAGTAGATTTTGTTTACGAAGTCTATATAGACTCGTCCACACTATCCAACTGGAGTAATGCTCAAAAGGCCTCTTTAATAGCAAAGTCAGGGCAGGCCCTCAGTTCAGAATTCATTACAGAACTTAAGAAAGAAACATATACAGATAAACGTGAAGTGGTATTGCCTGTTAAACAGGATTTCGGTCCCGGTGTTAACCTTACGGTAATAATTGAAGACGAAAATTCCAGATTTAACATCAACAGTCTTATATATGACAACGGAGTAGAAAATAAAGATGCCATTTCATCCTTGAAAAAGATGCTCGAATACCTTAATATTAATCCGAATCTTGCGCTTGCAATCGCGGACTGGATAGATCCGGACAATGAGCCGAGGCTCTCTGACTCAGAAAATTTTGCGAAAAATGATTTCCTCTGGTCCGTAGACGAGTTAAAATTAATTGAAGGTATAGACAAAAATATCTTTCAGAAAATCAGCCCGTACATAACAGTATTCGGAGATAACCTGGTCAATATAAATACTGCGGAGCTGCCGGTACTTGTCAGCCTGGATACCGACATGACAGAAACACTTGCAAAAAATATTATTGACTACAGAGAAACAACTCCATTCGAGGATAAATCTCATCTAGTGAGGGTATCAGGCATGGACATTGGACAAAGATTTATGGTTAAAATAACTGTTAAAGCCTCCAATTTCAGGGTAACAACGCGAGCCACGGTCAATGAAATCACGAGGATTGTCGAGAGCGTAATAGACTCATCCACGAAAATTCACTTCTGGAGAGAGGGATAAATGAAGACAGGGTTTATTGACTGGACAGAGAGCAGTCTGAATTTATACATTTTTGAAAAACAGGGCAGTCAATATAAACTTATAGACACTTCGTCTTGTCCCATGGAAGGCGAATTAGACCCCGAAGCGCTGAAATCACTTCCCACCTCCGGATGCGATAATATATGCTTGAGCATGCCGCTGAATCTTCTGACCCTGAGAGAACAGACCTTCCCTTTTTCCGACAAGGATAAAATCAGGGCTACTATCTCCTTTGAACTCGAAGGAATTTTGCTCGGCAGTATCAGCGACTATGTAATTGATCATATAATCATCGAGTCCTTTGATGCCGGCAGCAGGGTGCTGGCCGTCTGTATGGAAAAGGCAAAACTTAAAAATATCATAAATGTGTTTTCATCAGCAGGCCTTGAACCAAGATTTATTACTTCACTGAACTTGCGGCTTATGGAAGGGAAAAGCGAGGAGCTCCTGACAGAAACAATATCGGACACTGATGTCAGGGCTGAAGCTGCGAGACAGGAGATTTTATATCCATTAATAAATCTCAGGCGGGATAAATTGGCTTATATGGGTGATGTTGTGAAATTTATCAGGAAGCTGAGGTTAACAGCCGCGCTTGTATTAATACTTCTGATAGTAATCGCCGCAAATTCCATTTTCAGTCTCATAACACTGAAGAAAGAACATAACCTGCTTACAAATGAAATCCAGGATGTATATCGCCGTGTCTTTCCAGAGGACAAAAAGATAATTGACGCTGACCGCCAGTTTAAAGGCAACATGAACAGTCTTATAAAGAAAAAGACAGCCCTTGTAGGAATTCCGGTCCTTGAAATCGTGCAGGATATTGCAGCGCAAAACAGCAAAAATATTACGCTTCATGAATTTATTGCAGACGGGAAAAATCTTATAATTAAGGGCACTGCCGGATCTTTTGAGGACGTCGAATCTCTGAAAAATAACATGGCCTCCATTTTTAAAGAAGTTAAAGTTACGGATTCGGGGGCTACCGCAGATAAGAAGATCAATTTCACGATAGTCATGCAGGAAAAAACAGCATGAAGACCTTGACCAGGAAAATTTTATTTTTTGATAAAGCAATACTGGTTTTGTCGTTTGCAATATTACTGGCCGTCATATTGACCGTGATGTCGGTTATTTATGCAGGGGACTATGAGATTAAAAACAGGCAGCTGAAAACCAGCCTGTCCGAGATTCAGTCCCTCTCTAAAGACGTTGTTCAAATAAAAGCCGTTGTCGAATCAAAAGAGAATAAAATAGGACTGAAACAATCAACAGGCGTTGTGTCAACTTTAGAAAATATCCTTAAAACCCTAGGACTTGAAGCCCAGGTAATTAAGCCGCTGGGAAAAACAAAGATCAACGAATTTACAGAGGATAACGCAGAACTCGAAATACAGGACGCCGACCTCAACAGCATAGTTAATCTGCTGTATAAAATTGATATCTCTCCCGTGCCGATGAAGATTAAGACTGCGGCCATCAAAACAACGTTTGAAGACCCTGATAAATTCATCTTTAAACTGACAATCTCTCTTATGAGCAAGGGATAAAAAATCATTCATCCTCTTATAATCTGAGTAATCTGTGGATATAATTAGATGATAAAATTTCGAAACATCCTGTATGCAGTAGTCGGTATCCCGGTCTTTTTAATCCTCCTGTGGCTTGTTGCCATACCGGAGGATCTGATAAAAGAAAGACTTGAAGATGCTGTTGCAAAAACAGCCAAAAGCAACATGAGCCTTTCCATTCAAGGATTTAGAAAGGGCCTTTTTTTTACGCTCTATGCCGATAGTCTCGAGTTGAAAATAGAAAACAGGCCCGCATTAAAGATTACGGATTTTAAGGGGAGCTATTCACCTCGATATCTGACCGAGAGGAAACTCGGTTTTACAATAAACGGCAAGATCGGCTCCGGTGATGTCAACGGTATATTAAAACTTCCTTTGGAAGGCAGCATTAAAATAAACCGGGCTGAGCTCAATGCAATTCCCTATCTCAAACGCTTTGATATAGACATAAACGGAAATGTCACTGCCGATATAATAATAAGAAACGATATAAAGGTTACATTTAACGTACCGGATTTAAGCATTGACGATTCCGCCTCAGTAGTCCCCCTGCTGAATACCTTCAGCAAACTTCAGGGCGCTTTATCGTTAAAAGGGAATACGATAAAAGTTGATTCCATAAGTCTTGAGGGAGATAAAGGGTATGCAAGATTAAAAGGTAATATAGCCGGCAATGTCATGAATCTGACTTTAGAGCTGATGCCGGCTGCAGGCAGGCTGAGTACAATGGAATCCATGCTTATCGGGAAATACACAGTCTCTCCCGGATATTACGCCGTCCCCATAAAAGGCACTGTTCCTTAACTTCCGATCTCAAAGGGTATCATAAAATTCAAGCTCGCTGAAGACCTGTCAACTTTGAAGTAAGGGACCACTTTATCCTGACCGGAATAAATCCTGTACGCATTTGCAAGAGTTTTTGCCAGCGCTACGGAAAAGAGCATGTCCCTTGATATCCCTGTCTCCTTTGAAATAGTAATGGGATCATAAGACGGATTATCATTGCTGATATAAAAGGCATAAAAACAATACCACAGGAAATCAGTCCCGCTGATTAATAACAATGATTTATTATAAGAATTAGGACTATTCCTATAGCCCTGAAGCGCATGTTCAAAGGAAAGGTCGGCAAAAAACTCTCCCCCCATTGCATAAGGCAATATTGATCCCTGGTCTATGCTGCTTACGGTGCTGGTACCAAGAAAAAAATTTCCTCCACTCTTTTTAAAGAAATTTACCTGACTGTCTTCTGCGCCGACATTGTTCGCCACAATTTCGTGACCAAATTCATGTACTACAAGATTTGTCAAAAAGGCCGCTCCTATCTGGAGCGCGTCACTCAGTTTTGAAGGCCATTCAATAAGGTCAAGTCCGGCTGATGCCCTTTTTCCGTTATACGAGAAATCATATGTAATGCTGTTTACAAGTTGTTGGGGAACATTATAAATGTCCACGCCGGAATTATTAGTAACATCAATATTCTTCCCCCCGGCATCCATGTTCATTTCTTTTATCTCTCTATAGAGGGAAAATCGTTCACTGGCAACGCTGTCATTATCATCTAAAAGTACTTTTCCGACAATAGGTTCTCTTTCGCTAATGTCTTGCGCAAAAGAAATTGATGATGCCGTCAATACCGTTAAGGTCAATAAAATTATCTTAAAAATTATTTTCATATCGCTGTCTCCATACCTTATAAAGTTAATAAATTATTCTTTCCTATGCGTATATAGTCGGCAGCAGTAAAGTGAATCTTAAATCAGGGAAAATTATATGCGGAAAATTTCCTTTTCTGGTAAAATCCTATACTGATTGATTGCTTTTGAATCTGCTTGGTTAATTCGACCTTAATGCTGCATAAGCAAAGCAGGCAAGATTGCCGTAAAACCTTTATAATGCGATAGGATATTGAAAATAAGTAACAATGGCGGGGATCAACTTTTGGTTAAGTTCAAAAAAATGTCGATATGCTTTGTGAAGTTTCTCTATGGTATCGCAGGTAATGCTTTTACGTCAATCTCACCTGCTATACTATCGTTATTTAATGCAACTGTAAGGTCGATTTAATTTCTTTAATAATTTATTAAGATGACCGATAATTTTTATATGCAAAAAGCTTTAGACCTTGCCGCCAGGGGCAAAGGCAGGACAAGCCCCAACCCTATGGTAGGGGCTGTTATTGTAAGAGGGAACAAAGTTATTGCCGAGGGTTATCACAGGAAGGCTGGCACCCCTCACGCCGAAGTTATCGCTTTAAAAAAAGCGGGGCCCGGGACCAAAGGCGCAACTCTCTATGTAAACCTTGAGCCCTGCTGTCATATTGAGAAACGAACTCCGCCATGCACAAAAGCAATTATTAAATCCGGAATAAAGAAAGTTATAGTAGCCATGATCGACCCAAATCCAAAGGTATCGGGTAAAGGCTTAAAAGAACTCCGGAGGGCAGGCATCATAACCGGGACAGGGATTTTGAAAGAGAAAGCTCAAAAACTCAATGAGATTTTTATCAAATACATTTCAAAAAAAGAGCCGTTTGTCATTCTCAAGATTGCGCAGAGCCTTGATGGAAAGATAGCGACTGCCGGAGGCGAGTCAAAATGGATTACAGGCCCAAAAGCAAGAGCGCGGGTCCACAAGTTAAGGAATGAGGTTGACGCCGTTCTTGTGGGTATAGGCACTGTGAAAAAGGACAATCCTTCCCTTGATTGCAGGATCCGGGGAGGCAAAAACCCTTACAGGATCATCGTTGACAGCCGCCTTCAAATATCTCTTAATGCAAAAGTGCTGAAACATAATGACGGCAGGACAATAATCGCCGCAAGAGAAAAAGCTGACAAACAAAAAACTGCTTCTCTTGTTAAAAAGGGCTGCAAGGTTTTAATCATCAAAACTGAGGCAGGAAAAGCCGGAGAGACCCTTTGCGGAGACCCGCAGCGGGTCGACCTCAAGAGCCTGATGAAAGAACTCGGCAAGCTCGATATCACGAGCGTAATGATAGAGGGCGGTTCATCAATAAGCGCATCCGCCCTTTCGAGTAAGATCGTAGACAAGGTCATGTTTTTTACCGCGCCAAAAATAATAGGGGGCGTTGATGCCGTTCCTTCAGTAGGAGGAAAATCCCCGGCACTTTTAATGAATGCAATTAAGCTGAAAGATATTCAAGCAACTGCTTTTGGCGAAGATATTCTTCTGGAAGGCTATATTTAATTAATAAAATTTATTAATTTTATCGTTATAGTATTCCGGATAAAGCTTTTTTATACACTCAGGGCAGAGTCCGTGACTAAATTCCGCGCTATAAAGATTACACGTATAGAAAATATCAATCTTTTTCCATTCACCTTTGTCATCGCGTATTTTTTTACACGAGCTGCAGATACTGATTATATTATTCGTAAACCTGATTTTACAGATCGAATCACTCAGCTCCTGTATCAGGTCCTGACGTTCTTCTTCTTCCATTTCACCTTCACGCATATCCGATGTTATTCCAACTATAGAGCACACTTGCCTATACTTGTCCATGATCAGGAATTTGCTGGTTAATAATGTAATTACCCTGCCATCACGAAGTGAAATTGTTTCTTCAAAGGTCAAAGGCTTGCCTGCCTCAAGAACTTTTACGATTTGAATATAAAAATTGGCCACATCTTCCTGAGAAAATATTTCGTACGGTGATTTACCCAAGAGCTCTTTGCCGGGCACTTTAAGCAAACTTTCAAACATTCGATTCACCATCAAATACCGGCTGCTTAAATCCGTTAAATAAATATTGGCGGGAATATCATCTATAAAGGACTGTATACGATCCTGGTTTATGAAGAAATCGTGCATTTCAGCTCTTATATCAGCCGTATGTTTAATTGGCAGGGGATATTACTTAATTTACTCACACCTTTCATAAATCAGAATCTATCACTTATTAATCTGACAGTCAACCATTATTTCGTTAATGGGCAGGGGAGGTTGCTGGAAAAGCTTTACCAGCAACCTCCCCTGCCCTGTTTTGCAACATTAGGGGTCAAGGAGTCGAGGATTCAAGTGAACTGCTTTTTAGTTACTGGAAGTTCTATTCTCCAGCGTGTCCTTTATCTTTTTATCCGATTGAAGAATTTTCTCCACATCATCACCTGTCAACTCCCATGTATAATTACCGTCAGCATTGCGCTTTAATTTTATCCTTACCGGTTTTTGTGGTTTGATATCCTCAATCTCAGGTGCTTGCCCGAAAACAGTTCTTTGTCGAGTGTCTTCTGAATCATTACATGCATTGAACAGGATGATCAATGCAATCAGTGATAATACAGCAATAAGTTTATTTTCAGCCATTTCGTCCCCCTCTATATGGAATATGTTATTTGTTTAAAGCTAATAGCTTTTATATCTGTTCGTTATCGGAAATCGTCTGTCTTTTCCAAAAGCCCTTGGCGTTATCTTTATCCCAGGAGGGGCCTGTCTCCTTTTATACTCTGAATGGTCTATCATGCTTATGATCCTTTGCGCGCATACAACATCACAGCCCATCTTCATTATCTCCTGAAAACTCCGGTCTTCCTCCACATAAGCTTTCAGAATAGGGTCCAGCAGCGGATAAGGAGGCAGTGAATCCGTATCTCTCTGGTCGGGTTTCAGCTCCGCTGTCGGGTCCTTCCATAAGATCCTCTCAGGGATCAGCTCTTTGCCTTCTTTCCTGTTCCTCCACTCGCACAGCTTATACACCAGCATTTTCGGCACATCCCTGATGACCGCAAAACCTCCGGCCATATCACCGTATAATGTGGCATAACCAACGCTCATCTCTGATTTGTTACCCGTCGTAAGCACAAGCCGGCCAAACTTATTGGAGAAAGCCATCAATATATTGCCCCTTATCCTGGCCTGAAGATTTTCTTCCGTAATGTCAGTCTCTGTACCTTTAAAATTCTTCGACAGAATTTTTAGATATGATTTAAAGATGCTGTTTATCGGGATTTCCAGAATTTTTATTCCAAGATTTTTTGCATGACCGAATGCATCCTCATAGCTCTCCTTCGAAGTATACATTGAGGGCATAAACACGCCGTGAACGTTCTCTTTCCCGATAGCGTCAACTGCAATGGTCGCAACCAGGGCGGAATCGATCCCCCCGCTCATCCCGATAATTACACCTTTAAATCCATTTTTACGCACATAATCATGCGTGCCGAGTAAAAGCGCATTATAGACCTCTTCCTCTTCTGAATATCCCTTAAGCTTTCTGTTCCTGTATGCAGGTTTTTTTCTACTATGCGCCACGGGAATTTTTATCTTTTCTACGAACTCACCTTCCCGTATGATAGTTTCCAATTCTTTCTTATTTGCAGTCGACAATTTCTTCTTTGCGCCCTGGATTTCAATATCAATAACGATCAAGTCTTCTTTGAAGGATTTACCTTTTACCAGTAAACGGCCTTTACTATCGATAACCAAACTGCCACCGTCAAACACGAGCTCATCCTGCCCGCCTATAGTATTCACATAAATTATTGAAGTCCTGCATTCCAGTGCTCGTTTCGTGAGAAGGTTCTCTCTGAACAATGCCTTCCCCATGTGATAAGGAGACGCATTGATATTAATAATCACTTCCGCGCCGGACAAGGCCTGGATATTTGCCGGACCTTTTTCGTGCCATATGTCTTCGCAAATATTAACACCGATATTAACGCCTCCGACATCGTAAACAGGATATCTTTTCCCAGGC
>CAYMUX010000051.1:0-23827 GCA_964393845.1 uncultured Nitrospiraceae bacterium | reverse complement strand
GACCCAAGGGCCCGGGAACATGAGACATTTAAAGGGGATTATTTTGGGAGTCCGAACTTCGTGGTTGCAGGCACGCATATTGTAAGCGGTTCAGGCAGGGCAGCGGCCTTCGCCACCGGCATGGACACGGAGTTCGGCAAGATCGCCCATCTTACGGGCGGAGTGCAGGAAAAATTAAGCCCGCTCCAGAAAGAGATAATAAGGGTGACAAAGATAGTCGCGGTCATTGCGCTTACAACAGGAATATTTTTTTTCACTCTCGGATTCTTTGTCGGAAGGAGTTTCTGGCATAACTTACTCTTTGCCGTCGGCATAATCATTGCCAATGTCCCGGAGGGACTTCTCCCCACGGTGACTCTCTCTCTTGCAATGGGAAGCCAGAGGATGGCAAAGAAAAATGCGCTGATCAAAAACCTCACGTCCGTCGAGACGCTCGGCTCGGTCACGGTCATATGCACCGACAAGACAGGCACGCTTACACAGAATAAAATGGAAGTCCAGAAGGTATGGACGATGTCAGATTCCCAAATCCCCGTAGGGGCACGGCGCGCCGTGCCCCTACAGTTAATGCAAACCGCCTATCTCTGCAACAACGCAACCTTCGACAACGGCAAATACAAAGGCGACCCGACAGAGGCAGCCATTTTAAAGGCTGCAAGAGAGGCAATAGGCGATATAAAGGCGGAGCGAATTCATGAGATACCATTTGACTCTGAGAGGAAGAGGATGAGCACTGTTTGCAAAATCCCCCTTAATCCCCCTTTTTCAAAGGGGGGCGAGGGGGGATTTTTTATCTTCACCAAAGGCGCCCTGGAAACTGTCCTGCCGCTTTGCACTGGAATTCTTGCTGGCGACAAGGTAGGGGCGATTCATGAATCGCCCTTGCAGATGACCGAAGACCATAAGAACTCCATCATACAAGCCTACCACTCAATGATGGACGAAGGGTTGAGGGTGATAGCGTTTGCGTTTAGGGAAATACATGAGGGTTCTGAAATCGAAAGTAGGGGCACGGCGCGCCGTGCCCCTACAGATCTTGAATCCGACCTGATCTTCACCGGTCTCATGGGGCTTGAAGACCCTCCGAGACCGGAAGTCCCGGATGCTATAAATAAATGTAAAGAAGCCGGTATCAAAGTCATAATGATTACAGGTGACGCGGGCAGGACGGCGGCTGCTATAGCAAGACAGATCGGACTGGTTAAGAATGATCCCGTTGTGATCGAAGGGCATGAGATCAACGTCATGTCGGACAGTGTCTTGCGTGAAAGGCTTTTGACTCCGGAAATCATCTTTGCACGAATGACGCCCGTACATAAAATGAGGATAGTATCGGTCCTCGAAGATGAAGGCGAAAGGGTTGCGGTGACAGGCGACGGAGTCAATGACGCCCCTGCATTGAAAAAGGCAAACATCGGCATCGCAATGGGAATAACGGGAACCGACGTAGCAAGAGAAGCAGCGGATATGGTCTTGCTTGACGATAATTTTGCATCTATAGTAAATGCTATAGAAGAGGGCAGGAGTATTTTTGAGAACATACGGAAATTCATCAGTTATATATTTGCATCCAATATACCGGAGGCTGTTCCCTATATCGCATATATCATCTTTAAAATCCCTTTGCCTCTTACAATTATGCAGATTATTGCCGTAGACCTCGGAACCGATATGTTTCCGGCGCTTGCACTCGGAGCGGAGAAGCCTACAAAAGACGTAATGAAACAGCCTCCAAGAAGCCGGGATGAAAAACTGCTTAACTTGAAAATTCTCGGCCGGGCGTATTTGTTCCTCGGCCCTATAGAGGCGATTGCCGGATTATCCGGATTTTTCTATGTGCTTTATTCAGGGGGATGGCAGTGGGGTACGATGCTTCCGCCGGACAGTGTTCTTTATATGCAGGCAACAACAGCGTGTCTCGCGGGAATTATTGTCTCACAGATTGGAAATGTCTTTGCATGCCGTTCCTTTAGGGAATCAATCTTCAGCCTCGGCTTTTTTTCAAATCCTCTGGTAATCTCCGGCATAGTTATTGAGATAATGATTTCCGCCTTCATTGTTTATCATCCTGCCGGAAACAGGATTTTCGGCACAGCGCCTCTGGACTTAAATGTATGGCTCATTCTGATCCCATTCAGTATTGGGCTTCTGCTGGCAGAGGAATTGAGGAAATGGCTTCAGGCAAGAAAAACGACTTCTCTTTTCTGAGGTCTTAAAACCTGGCGGCCTATCACCTTAAGTTTTAATTGAAGCGGCCGAATAGATATGTATGAATTTTACACATAACACAGGAGATATTATAAGGGGGATAAAATGCAGCGTAGAGATTCAGTTAATTTAGGGAATCTGGTCCTTTCGCTTTCCGACGCCATGGATTTGGCAAGCCCTTTGTTGACGCAGCATCAGCAGAGGACGGCCTTTGCCGTCTGGGAGATGGGGAAGGTCGCAAAGCTGTCGAACGAAAAGCTGGAAAATAATTTTATAGCGGCGCTCCTTCATGACATCGGAGCTTTTTCTTTAGAGGAAAAAATCTCCCTGCGGAATTCCGAGGTCGAAAATCTTGAAGACCATTGCATCCGGGGCGCGCTCCTGCTTGATAAAGTGCCCTGGCTTAAGAGTGCGGCACAGATAGTCAGATACCATCACAAGGAGTGGCGGAACTGGCAGGAATCCATTGGAGCGCCCTTTGTTTTAGAGGCGCAGTTACTGTTCCTTGCGGACTATCTTGAACGTTCGATTGACCGTGATCAATATATCCTGCATCAGCACGAGCACATTATCTCAAAGATAAAAGAGCTGTCCGGTTCTTCATTTCATTCTCAGGTCATAGACCTTTTTCTCACAGCGTCTGATCGTGAAGAATTCTGGCTGGACCTTGTTTCACCGAGGCTGTATTCTCTTTTGCTTAACGAAGGACCGTTCAGGAGGACGGAAATAGAAATTTCCAATATATCTTTAATAGCCGTGCTTTTCCGGAACATTATCGATTTCCGATCACGTTTTACCGCAACTCATTCTTCAGGTGTTGCCGCAGCAGCATCAATGATGTCCAGGATATTCGGCTTTACGGAAATGGAGACAAAACTGATGGAGGTCGCGGGCAATCTGCATGACATAGGGAAGCTGGCCATACCGAACAGCATCCTGGACAAGCCCGGCAAGCTCACAAAAGAAGAGATGGCCGTTATGAAGTCGCATACGTATTACACCTATTCGGTGATCAACACCATCGGAGGTCTTCAACAGATCGCCGAATGGGCCGCTTATCATCATGAAAGACTCGACGGCTCCGGCTATCCGTTTCACTGCAAGGCGGATGAACTCAACACAGGGGCGAGGATATTATGCGTGGCGGACATCTTCACTGCATTGGCTGAAGACCGTCCGTACAGAAAAGGAATGTCGAGGGAGGGGATTATTCGGATAATAAAACAATTCTCCGACAACCGGCTTTTAGACGTTAAGATAATCAGTCTTCTTTTTGATAATTTTGATGAGATATTTTCGCACGTATCGGAGAAACAGTCTGAGGCAAGGGACTTCTACGAGAATCAATTCGCATTCCTTGACAAAAAGGTGAGAGAGGCAAGCATTGCGTTCCCCGGCATCTAAAAGGATAAGAGTGTCATACCCAGAAACAGAGATACCTATGAAAAAAATGTCAGGTTCAGATAAAATATTAAATATGCTATTTCCTGATAAGACTAAAAACCGGAAAATGATTTTGGATGCCCGTCCACTAACATAGTCATATCGCAAATATTATTCCACTTAAAACAAGGAGAAAGAATGGAGCTGATTAAAACTTTTTTTGAGATTTTCATGCATCTTGACAAGCATCTGAATGTAGTTATTCAGGATTACGGCATGTGGACATATTTTATCCTCTTTCTTATTATTTTTTGTGAAACAGGACTGGTTGTAACTCCTATCCTGCCCGGTGATTCCCTGCTGTTTGCAGCGGGTACATTTGCCGCTATCGGGGCACTTGAGGTCAGCTGGCTATTCGGGTTATTAACAGTCGCCGCAATCCTGGGAGATACTGTAAATTATTGGATCGGTAATTATTTCGGCCCCAGGATATTTCGCAAAGAAAAAGTCCGCTTCCTGAATAAAGAATATCTGGACCGCACCCACAAGTTTTATGAGAAATATGGAGGGAAAACAATAATATTTGCCAGGTTCGTTCCGATAATACGGACGTTTGCTCCCTTTGTAGCCGGGATAGGCAGTATGACGTATTCGCGTTTTATTGCGTATAATATTTCAGGCGCTATAGTTTGGATCGCCCTTTTTGTTTTTGCAGGTTATTACTTCGGCAACATACCTGCCGTAAAACAAAACTTTACGCTTGTAATTATAGCCATTATCTTTCTTTCGATTTTACCTGGCATAATCGAGTTCATCCGTCACCGTTACCGGGTTGCATCATAGCTCTGATAAAAGTCTTTAAAAAGAAAAATAACACTGTGCAAACTCCGGGTTTTCAGCCCTTAAGTATCCATGTTGCCGATGTTGTAAGATATTTTGAAAAGTGGTAATATCTTGCGCAGGTATTGTTTATGAAAGGCATTATAAAAGCTCTTGGACTTGTATTCGGAGACATCGGCACAAGTCCCATATATACGGTAACCGTAGTATTTCTCCTCCTTCAGCCCACGCCTGATAATATTCTCGGCGTTATGTCATTGATAATATGGACGCTCGTGATCCTTGTTTTTCTCCAGTACGACTGGCTTGCTATGGGTTTAAGTATAAGGGGTGAGGGCGGCACCATAGTGCTCAAAGAGATTCTGGCTCCGCTTGTTGCGGACAAAAAGAAGACGGCATTTATCACTATGCTGTCTTTTGCCGGCATATCGCTTCTCATCGGGGACGGGGTTATCACACCTGCCATCAGTATCCTGAGCGCCGTAGAAGGGTCCGCATTAATACCGGGATTTGAAGACATTTCAAGAAACGTCATTGTATTGATAGCCATGTTAATTGCCGTGGCCCTGTTTTTAATTCAAAGCAAAGGGACGGAAAAGGTTTCTGTGGCCTTCGGCCCTGTAATGGTGGCCTGGTTTATTGCCCTTGCCTCATTCGGCATAACGGCCATATCCGAAGCCCCGGAAATCCTCAAGGCCTTAAATCCGTATTACGGGATTAATTTTCTCCTTGAAAACGGCTGGAAGGGATATATAGCGCTCAGCGGAATTATCCTCTGCGCTACAGGAGGCGAGGCGCTTTACGTGGACATGGGACATCTCGGCGCAAAACCCATACGTCAGGCATGGATGACCGTATTTGCCGCACTCATACTGAATTATCTCGGACAGGGCGCGTTCCTGCTGAAGCATCCCGGCTCCAAAAACATCCTGTTTGAAATGGTCTTTCACTATGCTGAAATCCTGTATGTCCCGTTTCTGCTTCTGAGCATTATAGCCACTGTGATCGCTTCACAGGCCATGATCAGCGGGATGTTCTCCATTATTTTCCAGGCAATAACAGTACGCATCATGCCTCCCCTGAAGGTGGGCTATACATCCGTTGAAAGGAAGTCCCAGATATATATCCCCTCCGTTAACTGGTTTCTGCTTGCCTCCGTTGTATTCATCATGATCGAATTCGGGGAATCACATCGTCTTGCCGCTGCGTACGGCCTGGCCGTCACGGGCACAATGACTATTACAGGGATCATGATGACATGGATTTTCTATCTCAAGAAAAAACCCATGCTCGCGCTGTTGTCATTTTTCATCACATGCGTTGACTTGCTGTACTTTTCCGCCAACTTCTATAAGATCCCGCACGGAGGTTACTGGTCTATAATAATTGCCATGGTCCCTCTCAGCATGATAGTACTTTATACCAGGGGACAGAGGAGGCTTTATATGGCCATGAAATTCATGCCTTTCCAGGAATTCATCCCGAAATTCAAGGAGGCTTATGCAAGCGCTGCAAGGATAAAAGGCACGGCAGTCTTTCTCATACGTGATGTCAGGAGCATCCCTTCCTACATCACCCAGACCATGTTTTCTCACGGCATCATGTATGAAGACAATGTCTTTGTATCCATAGTCGGCAGGAACGACCCGTTCGGGATCACAGGTTTTTACAGAGATGATATGGCCTTCGGGCTCAGGTCCTTCGAGATACAGTTCGGATACATGGAGGTCATAACTGCGGATGATATTCTCAGGGAGGCGGGGATAGATGAGAGGGCGGTCTATTACGGGCTGGAGGACATATCCGCCAAAAACTTTTTCTGGAAGATGTTTTCGCTGATAAAGAGGATATCGCCTACATACATTAAATTCTACGAATTCCCTCCGGAGAAACTCCACGGGGTCATTACAAAGATAACGATGTGAGAATTGTCTGATAAGCCTCTCAGGCTTTCTTTTTCCGCATGGAGACAAGATACTTAAGCTCATCACTCCCAAATAGATGCATAATGCCCGTGTACATAGCGAGAAAGAGCACGATTACTCCCGTCAGTATGCCGGCCTTCTCAGGGATTCTCCCTCCCTGCGTCCATATGTCCCCTTTAATAATCAGCCAGCTTATAATGCCTGTCACAGTGGAAGCGATGGATATCTTGATAAAAGAAACAATGATGGCCCGTGCATCGATCCGGCCGAGTTTCCTTTTTAACATGAAAAAGAGGAGGCTGAAATTGATTGACGCGGCAGCGGCATTGGCAAGGGCCAGTCCGCTGTGTTTCATAGGCCCCATCAATAAGAGGCTCAGGACAATGTTTGCCGTCATGGCGACGACTGCGATTTTCACGGGTGTTTTTGTGTCCTGCATGGAATAAAAACTTGCAGTCACGACCCTGACGCCGACTATTGCCCATATGCCCAGGGAGTAAAAAATCAGCGCCTGGGAAGTTCCAATAGTTGCAGCATAGTCCCATGCGCCCCTTTGAAAAAGTATATTCACGAGCGGCTCCCTCAGAAAGATGAGACCTGCCATCGACGGGACTGTTATAAAAAAAAGCAGCCTTAACGCGAACGAGAAATCCTCCCTTAACTTGTCGAAATCCCCCTTCACTGCGTGCTCGGACAGGGTCGGCAGAATGGCCATACCCATGGCGACCCCGAATATCCCGATAGGGAACTGTATCAGCCTCATAGAATAGAAAAGATAGGTAATGCTCCCTGACGGGAGATATGAAGCTAGGATGTTGCTGACAACGATATTGATCTGGCTCACCGACAGGGCAAGTGTCGCGGGGATGAGCAGGACGGCTATTTTTTTAAGTCCCGGATGGTTAAAGGCCGCGTCAAAGCCGAGCGTATATCCGTTTTTGAAAAAGGCCGGGAGCTGAAAGGCGAATTGAACAAAACCTCCGACCATAACGCCTATTGCCGCCGCCATGATAGGCTCTTTTGTCCTTGATTCAAAAAAAACTATACTCAGGATAAGGACTATATTAAGAACCGCAGGCGCAAGCGCCGGGAGGAAAAACACCTTTTTTGTATTCAGCGCACCCATTACCAACGCGGCCAGACTGATAAATAAGAGAAAGGGGAACATTATCCTTGTTAAAAGCACTGTCATGGAAAACTGCTCCGGCGAACTCAGAAATCCCGGCGCGATGACTGTGACGATAGCAGGGGCGAAGACGATGCCGAGAAGACATATTAAAGAGACGACAATGCTGATGAATGTAAATACTATCCTGACAAGCCGCCTCGCTTCTGCCTCGCCGTGTTTTTCCCGGTACTCAGTCAGGACGGGGATAAATGCGGATGACATTGAACCTTCGGCAAAGAGCTCTCTTAACAGGTTAGGAATCCTGAAGGCCGCGAAAAAGGTATCGGTCAGTCCGCTTGCGCCGAAATACAGGGCGAAGATCATGTCCCTTATAAAGCCGAGTATACGGCTGATGAAGGTGGCGAGGGACATTTTGCCTGCGGCTTTGGCGACTGTCTTTTTTCTGTCCATTTAAATAGCGGTCCTCTGAATTTTCTTGGCTATAATATTAACAATTACTTATTTTAATTGCGTTAATAGTATTCCAAATTATACAAAATGTAAATGATATGATGACAAGAAACGTAATCGCTCAGTGACGGGGGGTATTATCCCCCCTTTGGTAAAGGGGGGCGAGGGGGGATTTTTCAATTCATTCGAATTCCTCATGCCTATATATGCGTGTGAACAGATACCTGGGCTTACTTAACAATGACTAAAACATTACAAGGCGCATGGCTGAGAACTCTTGCCGTCACACTTCCCATGATGAATTTTGTCACGCTCGTTCTTGCTCCATGTTTACCCATAACAATAATGTTTGCTTTACGATTTTTTGCTTCTTCAACTATAAATTGGGCCGGGTCATCACCCGTGTGAGCTATGGTTTCGCACTTGATATTCTCTTTTTCCGCACGATCTTTTACAGAATCCAGTAACTTTTTAGTGGCCTTACTCATCTTATCAATCAACTGAGGGGCCAGGGCCTCAAGTTCGTCATTACATTCAACAACAGACACAGCATATATCTTTGCCGAACATGCCTTTGCCAAACTCAATGCCTGGCTTAAAGTTGCTTTACTATGTTCAGATGTATCAACTGCAAGAACCATCGTCGAAAATTTTGTTAAGGCGCATTCATTTTTTTTCATAACATTCACCCCTCCTTAAGTTAAGTATATTATTATGTATGAGTCACCACTTTATTTAAAAATATCATGGAATAAAATAGTCACTATGATTTATATCATAGTACCAGATTTATCAATATAATACAGGGCCGATTCTGCATTAAAAATTTATCAACTTGCGCGTTCGAGCCTTTTTACTCTGAGGCACAGATACTCTTCAAGTCTCTGGATAGACAAGAAAGGCATTATCTGATCTTGCCTGGAGATTATGCAGCCGGCACCGGGATTGTAAAATAGAATGTTGACCCTTTTCCGGTTTCGGACTCAACCCAGATACGGCCTCCGTGACGCTCCACTATCTTCTTGCAGACCGCCAGGCCGATTCCTGTGCCGGGGTACTCATCTTTATGCAGACGCTGAAATATCTTGAAAATTTTCTCAGCGTGCTCATTAGGGATACTGATACCGTTATCTTGAACAGAGAATAGCCATTCCTTCCCCTTAATCCCGGCAGTTATATTTATATGCAGCGGTTTATCACTGCGGTACTTAATCGCGTTGCCGATGAGGTTCTGGAACAGCTGGCCAAGCTGGACAGGATCAGCCATCAATTTGGGCAGCTTGTCATAGGTTATTTTAGCCCCGCTGTTTTCTATATCGATCTTCAGATCGGCAAGAACTTGTGCCAGCACATCAGAACAGCTCGTTTGCTCATAGGCCTTCTTGCCGGTATCCACGCGGGAGTATGCCAATAATGCGCTGATCAGCTTCTCCATCCGCAAGGTCCCTTTTATCGCATCTGCAATAAACTGTTCGGACTCGGCATCCAGTCCGCCCTTATGCCGCCGCTGAAAAAGTTTAAGGGCGCTCCCCACGGAAATTATCGGCGCTTTAAGGTCATGTGAAGCCAGGAAAGCAAAATGTTCGAGGTCGGTATTGGAGCGTTTCAGGTCTTCCATGGCCTTGGCCAGCCTATGCGCCATATCATTAAAACTGTCGGCCACGAGTTCCATTTCGTCTTTCGATTCAAGCGAAATGTCCACATTGAGATCGCCGCTGCCCATCCGTTTTGATGCTTGAACGAGACGGGACAGAGAGTCCATGACCGAGAAATAGTTCCCCACAAAGAGATAGCCAAGGACAGCAATTGAGAGAAAGGCAAAAAGCCCGACGTAATTTTTCTTTGTTGTCAGACTGCGAATGCGTGATTGCAACACGCTGTTTAAACTATGCGTCACAGCCTCATGTAATTTGAAGATTGACTCAATGGCCTGTGAAAATGTGTCAAAGTATTCCGGCGGACTCAAGGAGATAGCTGCTGCGTGGATGACCCTGCTGTCCAGCATGTCTAAAGCCTTGTCGATATCGGCGGCAGTGTCCTGTAGCCGGGCTTCCAATTCCGGCTTCAGGCCCGGGTTTTTCCTGAATGCCTTCTTCATATCATTTTTTACGCCTTCCATGGTTGTCCTGCTCAGTCCCGCCAGGACGATGAGATTTGCCTTTTCCTGGCTGGTAAGCTTTTGGTGAACCATTAAACCGGTGCCAAGACCTCTTAAGCGACCCGTATATTCAGCAGCAAGAGGAAGTTTGTTGACCACCATATCTGTCAGGTAAAAACTGTCACCGGGATCAAGTGTCAGGTTTGAGACGTCCGCATTGATTTCAATTATCAGCATGTACATAAATGTTAAAAGCGATAAAGAGAAGACAAGCGCCATCAGCGCCATCTTGTGAGGGTATTTTAGACGGTTCATCAATGATACGGCAGGGGCAAAAATCTTTTTCATTCTCTTAAATAGTCCTCTTGAATACTGTTATCGCAATAGTCATCATAACAAGTGTGAAGAATACAAGGAATGCAATGTCATGTGAAACAGCGGCAATGCCCGCTCCCTTGAAGAGTATGGACTTCAGGGCATCTACTGCATAGGCTTCGGGATTTACCCGGGCAAAGGTCTTTAACCATCCCGGAAAACTCGCAACAGGATATATGGCGCCGCTGGGGAAAAAGAGAATGACGTTAAGAAAGCCGCTTAGTATCCCCACGATCCTCGGGTGGTTTACCCTGCCGATGTTGACAAACATCATGCTGAGCAATCCGAGAGTTGTAAGTGTTATTACTAAAAATATCGTTGCCCAATGGTCGATCTCCCTCGAAAAAGGAATGCCTGTTATAAGCATGCTCACGGTCAGGATAAAAAAGGCGATTAGAGTAGTTATTAAAAGCCCGCTGATGATAAGGCCTGATACTATGTGTGCCTTGGAGAGGGGCGTAAGCAGATAGCTCTCATCGATGCCGAGAAATCTGTCCATGACAAGATTAAAGGCCCCTGTCGTCATTGCCCCGAGGAATATGGCCATAATCACAACTCCCGGAACGAGAGACTGATAATAATCGACCTTGCCGTAGAGGTTAATATCTCTCATGTGAATCTCACCGGCCGTTTCCCTGACGGACACATATTCGGATGCGGAAGACCTGACAGCGCCTTCGACCGTATTCCTTATCGTCTCGGAAGATATGCCGTCCGTGTTGTCAAGAAAGAGACCCACCGACGGCCTGCTTTTACGGGAAACCTTTTTGCTGAAGTCAGGGGGGATGATAAGGGCTGCCTTGTATTTTCCTTCCCGTACCCCGTTCAGGGCTTCCTGCTGGTCTTTCATATTTAAAATTGTTATGGTCTCCGGTCCGGCGGCTACGGCCCGCAGGTTTTCAACAATACGTCCGGCATAGGGGCCGGTGTCCTGGTCTACCACAACTACGGGGAGGGCCTTCAATTTGCCCTGAAAAGAATTTCCGATAATTACGAGGTAAATAAGAGGCATGAGGATACTCATTGCAAGCACAACAGGATTCCTTCTGAATTTCTTAAGGTCCCTTTCTATAACCGCGAGCAGTCTTGTCATTTCTCATCTCCCCCACTTACGGGGCACTCCTGCACCGACCAAAAAGTTGACCTTCTTTACCTCTTCTTCCCTGATGGATTTACCCGTATAGTGTATGAATACGTCCTCGAGGGATTGCTCGTGTAATGAAGCCGACAGCACTTTTGCCCCTGACAATCTCGCCTCATCAATGAGTCCTGGAAGGTTATTCGCCCCGTTGTCAACGGATACTCTGATCTTGTTGTCTTCAACGCTGCTCTTGTGGACGAAGGGGAGCTTCTCTATTTTTACAATCATATCCTGAGGAATATTATCGACAGTCAAAACGATGCTGTCGTTACCGGGTATACGGGACTTCAGCTCATCAGGACTTCCGATCACAACGATATTCCCGGAATCTATAATGGCCACCCTTTTGCACAGCTCCTCCGCCTCTTCCATGTAATGCGTTGTAAGGAATATGGTCATCTTGTCGCCTTCCATCAACTGTTTCAGAAAGCCCCATATATTCTGCCTGCTCTGGGGGTCGAGCCCGATTGTGGGTTCATCCAGAAAAAGCATTTTCGGCCTGTGGACAAGTCCCCTGGCTATCTCGAGCCGCCTCCTCATGCCGCCGGAGTATGCGGCGACGAGGTCGTTCGCCCTTTGAGTGAGGCCGACTAATTCGAGCAGATACCGGATCCTCTCTTTTCTTTCCTTTGACGGCATTCCGTAGAACCTGCCGTAGATATCCATATTCTCATACCCTGTGAGATCCAGGTCGCTGGTCATTGCCTGGGGGACAACACCGATCTCACGCCTTACCCTTTCAGGATATCTTGCAACGTCACAGCATGCGACTACGGCGCTTCCTCTCGTGGGTTTCAGGAGTGTTGTAAGTATCCTTATGAGAGTTGTTTTTCCTGCCCCATTGGGGCCGAGGAAGCCGAAGAATTCACCCTCCAACACATCAAAGCTCACATTATCCACGGCTGTAAGAGAGCCGAATTTTTTTGTTAAACCTGAAACTTCAATGGCCTTGTTTTCCTGCATAGCTGTTCGGTTCTACCTTGGTATCGCTACTGTTACAGTCATCCCCGGTTTCAGAACACCTCCGTGATCATCTATTTTTATCTTTACCCTGAAGGTCCTGATATCCTGTCTTCCCCGGACAACGTCCCTCTGCGTGGCAAAATCGGCATATCTTCCGATTTCTGCAACCTTCCCCTTGATAACTTTATCCGGAGAGCCCTCAAGCGTAACCTTTGCCTCACTGTTTAGTATTACTCTGCCTATTTGAGTTTCGTCTATGTCTGTTCGGACATAAAGATTATTGAGGTCCACAATGGACAGGACCGTTACGCCTGCGTTGACTGTTTCCCCTGCTTCAAATGACTTGAACACAACCGTACCGGAGATCGGGGTTGTTATCATCGTATCGTTAAATTTTGACTGGTGGTACGACAAATTTGCCTCTGCTTCTTTAAGACCTTTCTGTGCCGCGGTCAATTGACTGAGCGATGTATTGAGCTGTGCGGCAGCGGATTTTCTCTTTGATTGCGCTGAGGAATATTTGGCCTTTGACGACTCATGCAGGGCTGCGGAGCTATTATATCCGGCAAGGGCCTTTTCATAGGACTCCTGCGTAACAACTTCCTCCGCAAAGAGAGACTTGGCCCTTTTCATCTCCCTTTCCGATTCTTCCATTTCTACTTTCGTTCTCTCGACTTCCGCCTCTGCATTCCTGATGTCCGCTTCAACACTTTGTATATTTGCCCCGGCATTTTCAATTGCCGACTCCGCGACCCTGATCTCAGCCTCAGCCCTCGCAGCGCCGGCCTCCGCCTGTCTTACTGATGCTGCAAGCTCATCACTTTCCAGCTTAATAACAATGCTGCCCTGCCGGACGCTGTCTCCTTCATTGCAGCATAACTCCAGAATCCTGCCCGGCGCCTTTGAGGAAAGGTTTACCTCTGTCCCTTCCACTATCCCTGAAGTGACAATAGAGGTCTCGTTGTTATCTCTCAGCTTGTAAAAGATTATTCCGATGATACTGATTACTACAATAGTAATTACTACAACAACGGCCCTTTTTCTCATATGACTCTCCATATTTAATCCAATGCACAACTGATATTACAAGGCGATTTATGATTTACTGTTATCATTATACAGTGTTTAGAGCGTAATATGAAAAAATTGTGGGTGGAGTTGCGGAGGCCGGGATTGCAAGGAAGATGACGGCAGAATTATAAGAGTGGGCCATGAAAAATAGAGGGTGGTGTCTGGTCTGCACAATTCACAGATCAGGCACGGAATATGTCAGTTTTATGAAATGTGCAGACCTGTAGACACTACCCTTGGAACTACCCTGGTATCCTAATAACCCTTTCCTTTTTCCTTCATCGGCATTTCATGTTTCATTCCCATGCCGAGTGACTTGATATAAGCAATCATGTCCTTCATTCCCTGGGATTTCGGGTCAATCACCTTGCCTTTATTGGCCGCGGTAATGCAAACGTTTATTGCCTCTTCGAGACTTTTATAAGTCCCTGCGGGATTCTTCCACTCTGTCTTTCCCATCATTCCCGACTTTTCCAGGCCTTTTCCGTCAGGATGGCATGAGCTGCATGAGACGCTCCCCTGAAAAGCCTTCGGGTCATTGAAAAGCGCCTTGCCTTTTTCAGCATTGCCTTCCATCATACCGGCGGCATACACCACTGAAGAGATAAGGGCTATTGCAAGCATTGATAGCATTACAACCTTTAAAATCTTCATTCTCTTTCACCTCCTTTCACGCTGATTTTCGCAACCTTTGTAACGTTTGCCATTTTCACCTCTCATTTATTTTTTATATCATTCAATGAATGTGCTCCCTTATTCCCTGACAGGAGATTCTCATATTCTCTTTGATGATATAGTAATTATCATCAGAAGGCATTCATTACTATGATTTAAATCATATAAGGTTAAGCAGGAGGCAGGAATATCTCAGATATAGGAACTATTCCCCCTTTGAAAAAGGGGATTAATGGTTTAAGCCCAGCAACTGAGTGGCTACAGGGGGCAGGAAGTAATGCTGTTATACTGTCCCATTTACAGCTGATTTCAGGGCCTTATGGTAAAACTTGGTCACATACTCTTTTACCATCCTGCGCGCGCTGAATCCGGCGCCTGTATTCTTTATAGCCTCTTTCATGACCTTTATCCAGCCATGCGGGATGCCGTTGTCATCCAGCCTGTAATACAGGGGGATGATCTTTGTCTCAAGAAGGGTATAAATTGCTTCCGCATCCTTTTCATCTCCGCTTCCGGTAAAGGCCCATCCGTTCTTGCCTGTATATCCCTCCAACCACCAGCCGTCCAGTATGCTCAAGTGCGGGACCCCGTTGAGGCCGGCCTTCATGCCGCTGGTCCCGCTTGCCTCCATCGGAGGCACAGGGTTATTAAGCCAGAGGTCTACCCCGTGCACCATGTATTGAGCAAGCTGTTCATCATAGTCTTCGACAAAGGCGATCCTTCCTCCCAGGTCAGGGTCATGGGCGAAATTGAATACACGCTGAAGGATTCTTTTCCCTTCGTCATCAGACGGATGCGCCTTGCCGGCAAAGATGATCTGCAGAGGCCTCCAGCGGCTGTTGAGGAGTTTCTTCAGCCGCTCCAGATCGTAAAATATCAGGTCTGCCCTTTTATACGTAACAAAACGACGTGCAAAACCGACCGTGAAAGTCAGGGGGTCCAGTAATGTGCCGCCGGCTACAATATTGAGAGGGCTCGGCCTGTCTTCCACCCATCTTTTCCGGACCCGCTCCCGGATAAAATCAATCAATTTGATCTTGACCCAGATGTATGTCTGCCACAATTCATTGTCCGGGATGTCATCAACAAAATCCCATATATTCGGATTGTCATGATCTTTCAGCCAGCCTTCATGGAGGTATTTATTGAAAAGGAGCTCCATCTTGGGCTCTATCCAGGTGGGGACATGAATTCCATTGGTTATCGAATCAATAGGAACGTCCTCTTCTTTACGGTCAGGCCAGAGCGGCTGCCACATTTTTTGCGCGACTTCGCCGTGTTTTCTGCTTACACCGTTACGGCAGGCTGACATTCTCAGCGCAAATGCGGTCATATTAAACCCTGCCGCAGGCTGCTCCGGATGTGTCCCTAACTGTAGAAAGGCGTCGCGGTTTAAACCGAGCATAGGATAGTAACGGCTGAAATACTTGTCCATGAGATGGAAAGGGAAAACATCATGACCTGCCGGCACCGGCGTATGAGTTGTAAAAACGGTAGTGACGCGCACCTGCGCCGCCGCCTTTTCAAAACTCATGCCCTTTGCCATCCGGTCCCTGATCCGCTCCAGAACGGCGAATGCCGGATGCCCCTCATTGAGATGTAATACGGAATGTTCAATCCCGATAATGTCCAGTACCTCACGGCCCCCGATACCAAGGACGATTTCCTGGCGCAGCCGCTGTTCAATATCGCCGGTATAAAGATGGGCGGATATCAGACGGTTCCACGGGTCATTCAACTCCATGTCCGTATCCATCAAATAAAGCGGCACCCTGCCTACAGAGACCTTCCATACCGCCACATATATCGGGGGATCAATAAACGGCACCTTGACTACGAGCTGCTGCCCTTTTTCATCGAGGACCCTTACGATCGGCGCCGCGTCCCTGTCAAGGACTTCATCCGAATGCTCCTGCCAGCCGTCCACACGAATCTTCTGACGGAGATACCCCTCAGGATACATAAAGCCGATTGCTGTTACAGGTACCCCGAGGTCACTGCATTCCTTGAGGTGATCACCCGCCAGGAAACCCAGGCCTCCGGCGTAAAAAGGGAGCGAGCGGTGCAATCCGTACTCAGCTGAAAAATAGGCGATGGGCGCGCATGCCGTGTCCGTAACATTTTCCGTAAACCAGCAGGACGTTGATGCAAGTTCGTTATGAAATCTCTCAATTACGGCATCATAATGCTGCAGGTAGTCAGGATTGTTTGCGGCTGATTCAAGGATTTCACGGGGTATCTCTTTCAGCATCCTTACCGGATTATGTATGCTTTCCTTCCACGCAGGCCGGTCGAGCATTTTAAAAAGCATACGTGCGGCCGGGTGCCAGCTCCACCAGAGATTGTAAGCCAGGTCTCCTAAACCGCTGATTCGCTGAGGGAGATCGGGAAATCTGTCTTTTATAGAGTCCATAAAAAAACTAACCTTTACACTTTATTCCTGACCTCACATTCATCTTTTTAGAATAAGTGAGATCATGTCCTGTTTCTTGCATTTTATCATTATTTAAAAAAATGAGCCGCTTTATTTAAGCAAATATCATTACCATGTATCTTGCGTGATATAATCAGCATAGAGAGATAATAATGGAACCAATAACCTTTTTCATTTATGCATTTACTTCAATCTTTATAATTGTGAATCCAATCAGCGGCATTCTCACATTTATATCAGTAACAGAGGGAATGACTGAAGCGGAAAAAATGGACACAGCCAGACGCTCGGTCATTATCGCGTGCATCCTGGCGATTGTCTTTGCCTTTGCCGGGGAGGTCATCCTGATGTTGTTCAGTATCACAGTGGACAGCCTGCGGGTTGCAGGAGGTATCCTTCTTTTTCTGATTGCCATCGATATGCTGCATGGAAGAGTGTCCCGCGAGAGCGTAACACCGGAAGAAATAAAAGATGCTTCCAGGAGAGAGGATGTTTCCGTATTCCCGCTTGCGACCCCCCTGCTTACCGGGCCGGGGGCCATAACAACGATCATCGTTATTATCAGGACAGGCAGGACATGGGAGTTAAAAGCCTTAACGCTCCTTGCCATTCTATTGACCTTTATTCTGTCTTACCTCATTTTAAGGTTTGCAGATAAGATTAATAAAATACTCGGGATTACCGTCTCTCTGGTAATAACCCGCATTATGGGATTATTGCTGGGAGCTATTGCGGTAGATTTCATCTCAACAGGCATATGGAATATTTATAAGTCGTTTTTATAAATTAAGCTCTACCCGCTTTTCATGAAAAGGTTCCCTTTCAAACTTACTTCGTCGCGCCCAGGTCCGCGTCGAGCGGTATAAGGACGATCTCAATTCTCCTGTTCTTTGCCTTTCCCTCTACTGTCTCATTGGAGTCAACCGGTCTGTGTTCCGAATAGCCTGCTGCGATGAGAAATTTGGGATCAACGCCGTTCTCCTGGAGATATCTGACCACAGTGGTAGAGCGCGCTGTTGAGAGCTCCCAGTTGCTCGGGAATTTTGCGGCAAGACCGGCTCCGATCGGAACATTGTCTGTATGTCCTTCTATCCGTATCTGCTTGTCAGTGACTTTCTTAAGTATCTCAGCCACCCTTACGAGTACCTGTTTCCCGGTCTTCTTTATATCAGCGCTGCCCGTATCAAACAGGATCTTATCAACCATGCTCAGGGTAAGTTTATCCCGCAGCTGCGTAACCGCGATCTCCCCCTTCTTGATTTCATCATTCAGCTCTGAGACAAGGTTTCTGTAGGTATTCTTCAGTTCAGCAATGGCGCGTTCTTTTTCCTGAATGGCATTTAATTTTTCCTGCGAAAGCTCGGTGATGTCGTTATTCAGCTCTTTATTTGCCGCAGACAATAGTTCTCTGTTCCGGATGAGTTCTTCCTGTTCAGCTTTGAGCCGGGCCACGTCGTTATCCAGAGCTGACCGGGCCGCATTCTCTTTTTTGAGGTTCTCTTGTGTCTCAATGAGCATTTCTTCAAGATCAGATTGTGTTTTTTCAAGGCTCTTGATGTCGTTAACACGGGCTTCGTATTCCTTCGTCGTTACACAACCGGTTATAAATACAATGCCCAATACTGCTGTCAATACGATTTTAATAAATTGCATCTTATCCTCCTTATGACGGGTTATTGGATATAATCAGGTTATTCTTTTTTTACTTAGCAAAAGTATATCATGAAATTTCAGCGCCTTCAATAGAGGGCCTTGTTAAAGAATTATTTATTCCCATTGAGAATCAATTTTTTTAAGAGTGTTTGCCTGTCAGACTTATGAATAATCTGTGATGACTGTTCAATATCGTCTAATGTGTTATAATGAACCAGCCAATACGGGGACAAGGTTGATTTCATGGTATCGGACAGTAAGATTCAAGACAAAAGGTTCTTTTCTTCTGTTGATTTAAAGTAACTTTAATGTTACCATCATGAGTGACTATAAATTAAATATAGTTGAATATCTGCGGGGCGGGAAGTCTCGTTTTGAGAAATGGTTTAACACATTGGACGCAGCCGCTGCAGCTAAAATCACAACGGCCTTATACAGGTTAGAGCACGGTAATGTTTCCAATGTTAAATCCGTTGGCAAAGGAGTTCTGGAATACAAAGTTGATTTTGGTCCCGGTTATAGGATCTATTTTGGCAAAAAAGGTAATGATTTAATTATTCTGCTTGGTGGTGGGAGCAAAAAGACACAGAGTGAAGACATAATAAAAGCTCAGACTGCGTGGCAGGATTATAAAACAGATTACAAATTGAAAGACTAAGGGAGGAATCATGGCTATAACAAGAGACTTCCGTGATACAATTTTAAAACGCGCTGAAAAAGATCCCTCATTTCGCAGACAGATGTTAATTGAGGCTGTAAATGAATTGTTGGCAGGAGACCTTAACGCAGGCAAAGCGGCCCTCCGTGATTATATTAACGCGACCATTACTTTTGAGGGGCTCGCAAAGAAAATCAGGAAACCCAGTAAAAGCCTTCATCGCATGTTCGGCCCTCAAGGCAATCCGCGGGCTGATAATATCCTTGAAGTCATTAAAATATTGCAGGCGCATGAACATATAACGCTGCGTGTTAAAGCTACACGTATGGCTGCATAAGACTCACGCCTTTACTCTTACAAATGATGCGGCAGATACGAGATGGCATCATGTCGCGGTAAAACATTTATTTACAAATGCTCTACGGGGTCTAGCCTACACAATCTACAGGTTTAGTAAAATGTGTAGGTCTGACCCCACGGAGTCCTTACGTCCTGAAATTTCTTAATCTTGAAGTTAGAAAAGAATATTGCAGGAGGTTATTTAACTTATCCGCGAATAATCTCAATGATCTTGTCTATTGCTTCAGAAAGCTTGCCGGCTTTGAGCTTGCCAATGCAGTATAAAATTATGTGGCTATCGGCAGTAAATATCCGGTTGGGTCTTATGTTGCTTGACTGCTTGAGAGTTCCAGTCTCAAAATCCTGGTCTTCAAGGGAAAGGGCATAATTGTCCTTTATTGTCTTACTTGTAATCTGACAGAGAATAACGTCATCACCTTCTAATTGTGATACTACCAGGGCAGGTCGTCTTTTAGCTTGCGTTAGATCGGAGAATGGGAATGGAACAACAACGACATCGCCCTTTACAAATTTTGCCACGCCTCATCCTCTTCGGGTTTCAGCCAATCCTTTTTAAGGGAGGATTCGCTTGCAATGGCGATGTCAAGCCGCTCCTTGATGATTTTTGTTTTCAGAAAATGAACAAAATCCAAGACCTCATCAAGTAAAGATTCAGGGACTTGTGCAATTTCACTTATCAGTATTTCTTTCTTGCTCATGGTCGACTCACTCTGATATATGTTCATTTTAACAAAATTCTTTTTTTTATTATATATTTTATTTTTTGGTACCGGTAATTGAAGCTGTCTCATTTACCTGCCCGGACAATCCCCCTTTGGTAAAGGGGGGGGAGGGGGGATTTTTTAATTCTTTATTTTCAATTCAAGACATAAAGATTACTCAATTGAAATCTGATTATCAACTTTTGCAGGTTGGCAAGGCTAAGGGTGAGATACAAACGGGGCAGTCACTCGCATTATTCAACAATACTCAGGATAGTAAATGAGGACAATAAGAATAATGAAAATGAAAGGCCTGACCTCGACGTCTGCGCTTTCAAATGTCAATAGGCAAGTCTGACCCCATAAGCTCCTTGAGGGGGCTCTTTGCTGTATCACGTGACCAATCTCCCCCAGTCTCCTGTTAAGAAATCGTCTTCAATGAAACGAATCTTCTCTGGGAAGTTTTCGGCATATGTAATCGCAAGGAACGAAGCTGCTCTTGTTAAACCAACGTAAAGATATTTATCAATAAGAGTAGCCATTTCTGGCGACAGTTGGTCCAAATTTACAAAGAAGACACTTTCGAACTCTAATCCTTTGATGTAACGAACGCTGAAAATGCGAACCTTGCCCTCTGTACTAAGTATTTTTCCACGGGAACAGGCTTCGACTTCTATCGAGTGATTCATCAAAGATGACGAAAGTATATTGTATATGTTATCTATTTGATCTTCCTCTGGAACAAAAACAGCAATTGAAGGTAATGTATCATTAATCCGGTAGATCTCAATAATTCGCAGTGCAATCCATTCTGACAAGTCCTCGATATTATTACCCGAAGAATATTTAAGCGGATCAGGATCAGATTCACTTTCCTGAAAAGCTGATATAAAGCTTGGGGCCATACCTATGAAGTGTTCATAAAGCTTGCTTGCAATGCCGAGTAGTTTACGGCTCTGACGGTAAACTGTTGTTACATTGTGCGTTATGAAGCTATCACTTATGAAACTGAGATCGTCCCAACTTGTGATTCCAATAGATGTCAAACGTTGCATTAAATCACCAGAGAACGTTACAGACTTAAACTGTGGATGAGCCAAATAAAACATAGCTCCTAACTGTAAAGAAGAAAAATCAGTCGCTTCATCTACTGCTATCTGAGTAACATATTCAGATTTAATATTTTCCAGAAGAGAAAGACCTGAATTCCCTTTGATCCATTTTTTATTTCTATCAATAATAACCCGAGCATTCCTTAACATCGTGTACATTATTAGATCGTATTCATTATCATCTATACTTTTATCTCTGATGTTTTTCTCAACGGACGTTGAGAAGTAAATCTGTTCCTGACTCAACAAGGATAATCTGAAGCGTTGATAGTAAAAAGGAATTCGATCGAGAAGATTGCTGTAGCCTCTTGTAAGAACATTGGCAACTTTTCGGTCAATAATCTTTTTTCCGAGTTGTGTCAAGTAATCAATGCCAGGTAGATTCTCTGATAGAAGGTTTATTATGCGGTAGTTGAGTGTGTCTTCAGTGATTTTCTGTTTAGTTGCAAGTCGTTGCGAATACCAAACCAATGTCTTCCTTATTTGGCGGTTTGCAATCAGTCTATAATCAGGAGTTTCGGGATCAATCGGAGTTAATTCTTCGAACTGATCCTCTTCTTCTGGCTCCTCAATGTTTTGTTCACTCATTCCATCTGATTGTTTTGTATAGTTTTGCATTGTCTCGAAGACAACCTGAAAAATCTCATCCCTTAATCCCGTTACTTTTCTAACGTTGTTGTCGATCTCTTCATCAAGTTCTTTGCTGAGCTCATTGAAAGTATCCCTATTCTCAAAGAGCTTTTCAACAAGATAAAAAATTCGCTTTCTTAAATTGGAAGGATCAACATCAGCAAGCTGTTGCGATACTTTTTGAAAAGCATTAACTAACTGTGGGGTAGAATTATTTACTTCAAGAGTAGATAATGATTTCTCGAATCTATCCACAATGAAATTACAATAAAAATCATCAAACTGTGTGGCAAATTTCATGAGTTCAGTATTGTTGGATACCGTAAGTATCTGCTTGGTGGTTCTACCAAAATATCCTTTGTCTCCAATCCTGGAGAACTTTAAAACTTCTCTGCTTATTCTTGTGCGTTCATCATTCCAAATCCTTATTCTTTTATCAGAAGCGGGTATTCCCTCAATTACAAAAGCTTCTTTTAAGTAAATTTTGAGTAATTCGGTCGGCGCGTACATAACCCATCTATCGATGCTAAAGAATTCCTCAAGCTCGTCTTCTGAAAAACCCTCTTTCTCGGAAGGTGTCATTAGGGATGGATTGCTTTTCTGTGCGATCCTCTTAATTAGAGTTGTGGTTTTGCCAGTACCAGGAGCTCCAGTAATAATCAGTTGCATTGAAACAGGAAGACGAAAGATATTTCCTTGAACAGCATCGAGAGTTGGTTGGTCACGTAGTGCAATTCTGGAACGAATCTCACGAGCAAGTCCTTCTTTAACTGTAAGCTCTTGCTCAAGGGCTTTACGCAGGGATGCTTCAATTTCCTCAAGGCTTAATGTTGCGGTTCTATCTCGATCTCTGGTTTCAATATTGAAGTAGTCATCAATAAACTGTCTTAACGATCCAATGGAATATATGCCGGCGTCAAGAAAGAACTGATTGCTAATTGCATCATAGGAATGCGCTTGACGCACTGGTTTAAAAAGATCTTTTTCAAGAACTTTTATTCGCTTGACTGGTCTATTCCGATCTGGAGTTTGAAGCTCAAAAGAGGTGTTAACGTCTTGTTCAACAATTTGTCCGTAGGATGCCTTATAGCTCGCAAACATAGTTGTTGATTTGTCTTGAGGACCTGATCTCGGTACGTACTCCCTGCATATATAAATAATTCGTATTTCACCGTCAACTTCTGCCTTAACGTAAGCGATGAAAGGCTCTTTTTGAAGTTGTGCATTTGTTTGTAATATAGCAGCATTAACTCTCCCCAACTCCTGCAAACCTTGTGTGCTTCCCGTAAGAGAACTTTCTGGATTAGCTAAGACATCTCTTCTATTGTCGCTATGAGGGCTAATGTTCAGTCTGAAGTATTCAAGCTCAGAGAGTATGGATTCAGCAATTCGTTTAATTACTTGTTTATGTTCCATTGCTTAACTCAGGGGCTGGTCTTTCTTCTTGCTTTTTTCATTATCTTCCTTAAAAAAAGTGCGACAATCTGGGGTCAGCAGGTCTTGTTTCTTGTATTTCGCATTTTCCAGTCAAATCAATTCTCCCTCTCATAAAGCTCAATACCCCCCATTATCCACATTCCTCTCAAACGACTAAGTATAAAACAATGCACAAGTCCAAAAGTCCGGAAGCGCAGAAGCATTTCACAAACAACATTGGCACTGTGACAGTCATATTCAATGGAGGAATCAGGCTCAGACCTGCTTATCGATATCTGAGAGTATTCACCGGGATTCATTTTATCTGTCATTAATCATCCCCTTCTTTCTGACAACCTCGGTCCCTCATCAATATTAAAAAAATATCATACACCGCAATAGAGTAAAAGTGCAACAGGGAAACAGGCTCAGAAGCACGGAATCAATAAATGACCTTAACCAGAAACAAGGCATGAGGAGGAGCCGTAAAGCCGGCCGCTGAACGTTTTTCCTTTTTAAACATTTCTTCAATCTCTGAAACAGAAAGCTCCCCTAAACCAACTTGAATAATCGTCCCGGTAATCACTCTGACCATTCTATGAAGA
>CAYMUX010000050.1:16046-24171 GCA_964393845.1 uncultured Nitrospiraceae bacterium | reverse complement strand
TCCCCCTCTTATGTAAGAGGGGGGCAGTGGGAGTTATTTTAAAGTAACCCCCTCAATCCCCCTTAACCTAAGGGGGAAGCCTTTAATCAATGACAGGAAATCCAGGCAACGCTTCGGTTATTATATTGGGGTGATGAAACGTCTCTTTATAATAACCGGATTGCTGTTTATCACAGCCTGCGCCTCTCTCCCCCCGAAGGAACACAAGATTGAACCCGGAGGTGAATATGTTACGGCCTCATGGTATGGCGATGACTTTCATGGCAGGCCGACATCATCAGGCGAAAGGTATGATATGAACGCGCTGACAGCCGCGCACAAGACCATGAAGTTTGGAACAAAACTGCGGGTTACAAGTCCGGATACAAATAAGTCTGTTATAGTGACGGTAAATGATAGGGGGCCGTTTATATGGGGCAGGGACCTGGATCTTTCCTATGGCGCAGCAAAGGAAATCGGATTTGCAGAAAAAGGTGTCGGAAAAGTTAAGATCGAATATCTCGGAAGAGATATGCGCTATGCTAAACGGGTCCCTTTTGAACCTTCAGAAACAACCGGTTCTTTAACTATTCAGATAGGCTCATTCATTGAACAATCCAATGCCCAACGGCTCAAGCAGGGACTGGATCTAACATACAGTGAGGTTTTTATAACAACAGCTTATGTGAAGGGCCAGAAGTTCTACAGGGTAAGAATAGGGAAATTTAATAATTACGACAAGGCATATGCTGTCGCGGAAAAGCTTGCTGATGAGGGTTACACCGCATTAATCATGACCATATGATCACTTGAATATCATGGTTCTGAAAAAGATCATCAAAAAACAGGTTCCTAACATTTGCTATAATCTATTACTTGCTAATTTAAAAGGGGTAACACATGAGACCTGACTGGGATGAATATTTTATTGAAATTGCAAAGGTAGTGTCGTCAAGATCTACATGCTTGCGCAGAAAATACGGCGCTGTCATTGTCAAGGACAGGGTTATAATCAGCACGGGTTATAACGGTTCTCCCCGGGGGATTAAAAATTGTATAGATACAGGCACGTGCGCAAGGAAAGAGCTGAATATTCCATCTGGAGAGAGATACGAGTTGTGTGAAGCAGTGCATGCCGAACAGAATGCAATCATAAATGCCCCTCCTGAGAGAATGAAAGATGCAACAATTTATATTGCGGGTTATGAAGAGGATGGAAGTTATGCTGCCGGGAAACCATGCAAACTGTGTGACAGGATGATCAGGAATGCGCAGATAACAGAAGTTATTTATCTGGATAAAGACGGGGCTCTGGAAAAGATAAAGTTTAAATAATAGTTGTCAATTATATGCGTCCTAACCTTGATTGAAAATACGTTTAAGGAATCGAAAAACAAATAATTTTTCAATCCCGACATGTCGGGACATTATGTTAAATGCATCTTCTGGGTTAAGATGGAATTAGACGTATCAATTCATAAGGGCAGTAGTGATAAACCCGTCGTGATCTTTATCCACGGACTTGGAATGGACAGGGATTTCTGGCTCGATCCTTTTGAAACAAAAGTTCTTGGTAAAAACGTCCCCATGAAAGTATTTGCAGCTGCGCAGCCAAAATCAATTTATCTCCATCAGTACCCCCACGGTACAGGGGAAATTAAAAAAAGGGGAATAACTATTGGAGACATACCAAAGAAAATAAACAACCTCTGGTTTGCGCTGCGGGACCATGGTTTTAATCTTGTATGCTGGAGCCAGAGAAGACCTGTTGGACCGATCAGCTCAGCTGTTGAAGAACTCGAAGAAATTTTAGAACTTACTGCACGTATATTTCCTCAAAACAACGTCTCCCTTCTCTGCCATAGCCGGGGAGGACTTATTGCAAGAAAATTCATGGAGGAGAACCCCCGGGTAATAAGGGCACTGATTACACTCTCGACTCCGCATAAAGGAAGCTCTCTTTCACTTATAGGAAAGCATCTCTCGCCTCTTTCGTCTTTTCTCAAGGGTATTCTTCCGATGCAAACACACGGCACCGTTTCAGATGTCATTAAAAGAATGACTGATCTTATTGAAGGCGCTGCGCTCAAAGAGCTTATGCCTGGATCCGATTTCTTTAAAAATCTGAGAGACGTTCCTGTTAAGGGTGTTAAATATCTTTCATTCGGCGGCAGCAAGACGGAACTGGTTACTGTATACAAATGGAAAAAAAAAGACGATATCATGTATCCCAAACCGGTTCTGACAATTCCGGATTCGCTAATCAAGATTCTTCCGGAGTCTATACTGCCTGATGAACTGAAACCCGGGAAGGGTGATTTTATGGTTACAACTGAAAGTTCCGTATTGCCGTGGGCTTCAAGTCATTATGATTTACATGCAAATCATATTTCTATTATATGGAACAGGAGAGTAATAAGTGCTGTATTGGAAGTTCTTGAGAAAATAAGTCCTGCGCCTTCAACTAACTAATCCTTTAACAATTAATTTTTGACTTGCGAATAAAAATGAAAACAAAAAAAGGCCTGGAATTACCAGGCCCCCTATGAAATGTTTACTAAAAAATTGATCAGGCGTTTTTTCTCTTATTCCAGAAACGCCTGGCCCCTAATACTGCCGCTCCTGCAATAAACAGAGTTGAACTTACTGGTTCAGGGACAACAGGTACGGCTATTTTTGAAAAAGCATTTACTTTATAAATACCGCTGTTGCTGCCCAATTTTGTACTGGCGCCGCTCCAGGCTATGTTCAAGTTCGCAGGATTAGAAAGAGAACTGTTAAGTGTTGAGTTAAACTCATCCGCCCACTGTGATCCCTTCCCGGTAGCCACTGAAAGACTATTTGCCTTTATCATGACTGAATACGGATTGGGTGTTCCAGCCAGCGGATCCGGAGTCACATCAATAATATCAAGATTAGCGCTCAACCAGGTTGTGCCTCCACTCATTATGCTCAAGGTATCATTTGTATTATCTCCGTCAAATGAAAGGGAAAATACAACTGATGAAAAAAGTACCGCATCAGATGGAGAAGCAGAGGGCGGACCAGTGGATGTGCCATCAAGATAAGTAACTGAAGTTACATAAGTTGACAAACCATCATTTGTAAGCGTATTGGTATTGGAATTCCAGATAAGAGTACTACCAAAATCCAACCAGGGTAAAGCATTACTTGATGCGTGAGCGGTTTCTGTTAACAGCATTGCTGCGACAATCAGCACTACGATGCATATGATTCTTTTTAAAATTATCATAAGTTAGTTCCTTAACAAGTACGGTTCGGATTTTTTATACAAAATCTTTATATCAAGAAATGTGCCAAGGGGAAAATAAACTATTCTATTGCCGTATTCAGATTAATTAACAGGTAGTTACGTAAAAAAGGTCGAAGGATTTAGTTATTCAAATATATAAAGCGATTGTGACACGGCACAATAAAAACGTGCCAAATATTCATGATGCACAGTTTCATACAACAAGTTTACCCAAATAATGCATTTAGGAAACCACAGAGACCACAGAGGGAAATTTTAAAAGTAAAAGAAACATTTAATTCTCATATAGTTCTCTGTGTTTTCATAATTTATTCTTCCCTGTAACATAAACACTGCTGCTGAATAAAAGAGTGCACAGAAAAGAACAATAAAATAAGTCGTTTCTCTTTTATTATTAATGTCTTTCTCTGCGCCCTCTGTGGTTAATTGCATTTTCCGGGTCAAAGAAGGCATTTCACAATTTCAACCGGTCAAATACTTACTCCTAAAGATTTTTCTAAAAAAGTCGATAATATTGTAAGATATTGATTTTTCATTATTTATCTCTAAACAGAATGGTTAATAATTTGATTTTAGAATATTATAAACATTATACTTTAGGCACATGATTTCAATTGTAATCCCCACATATAACTCATCCAAATTCATGCCGGATCTTCTGGAGTCCATATTTAAACAGGCAGTAGATGATATGGAAGTCATTATTGTTGATGATTGTTCGACTGACAATACAGTAGAGATTGTTAAAAAATATCCTGTGAGAATGGTTCAGATGGAGAGAAACGGCGGACCGGCCAAGGCAAGAAACAGAGGGGTTAAGGAAGCCAAAGGAGATATTATCTTTTTCCTTGATTCTGATGTGATTGTTCTGAACGGCACGGTCAGGGAAGTAAAGGAGTACTTTCAGAACAATCCCTCTGCGAGCTGCGTGATTGGAGTATGCGCAACAGAACCATTGAACAAGGGCTTTGTCCCAACTTATATGGCGATGTTTGAATATATACATCTGGTAAGCGCCAGGGACGGTAAGGTCAGCGTGTTTGCACCGAGGTGCGGGGCGATAAAGAAAGAATTATTTCAAAGGGCAGGCGGATATGATGAATCATATAAAGGGGCGGATGTCGAAGACTTTGAACTGGCCAGACGAATTAACAAAATAGACTGTATCAGGCTAAACCCAAAAATGCTTGTCAGACATCAGTTTGTTAACAACTTTAATGAAGCGGTGAGAAATTATTTCAAACGGGCGGTCATGTGGATACAGCTGTTTCTAAAGGACAAGCAGTTTGACAACGCAGGCCCAACCGCCCCGAGTAACGGCATTGCGGCAGTCTGCTCCTTTCTGAGTTTTTTCTTGGTTTTTTTTATACCGATTATCCCGACAGCCATATATATATATTTGACCTTAGTGATCATCTTTATTATTTCAAACCTGAGATGGTGGAATTTTATGCGTAAGGAAGCCGGTCTTTTGTTTGCAGTTAAGGCGCTTTTCTTGAATTATTTTTTAGGCATAGATATTATTATTGCTACCATCTATGGACTGATTAGTTATCCTCTAAAGAAGGGATAACAGCCTCAAGAAAAAAGAGATTAGTGAATGTTATGAAATCCAGGAAAAAATTTGTTCTTTTGGCCTATGCAAATGCCAGTCCATTCCCATATCATGCATGGACTCCTCTGGCGATACTCTCTTTGGGCGCTTATCTGGAACAGCACGATATTGAAGTTGAATACTTTGATGAGAGGATACATAAAAAGGAACGGTTTAAGGAGTTGGTTGCACTAAGCCCTCTCTTGATAGGTATTTCAACGATGACCTGTTTCCAGATAAAAAATACCCTAAGGCTCGCCAAGCTTGCACGCAAGATCAATCCTGACATTCCCCTGGTCTGGGGAGGAACGCACCCCTCCATGATGGCAGAGCAGACGCTTGAATCAGGGCTGGTTGACTATGTTGTTAAAGGAGAAGGGGAGCAGACGCTTCTTGAATTAGTCCGTGGAGTACAAAGCGGCAAAACAGATTTCAGCGATATTAAAGGCCTCGGGTGGAAGGGACAAGGTAAAAGTATTCTGAACGAGGACAGGGATTTTTTGAATATAGAAGACCTGCCGTTCCCTTATGACGGGAAAGGGAAAGAAATACTGTTGGAGTATTTGAGAAGGTCTACCGACACTCTGGAAAATATAGGCTATGAATCCTCAAGAGGTTGCCCGCACAAATGCGGATTCTGCTACAACGTTTATTTCCATAAAAATGTATGCAGGGTGAAATCCGTTGAGAAGGTCAGGACCGAGCTCCTGAAACTTAAGGAACTCGGTGTTAACAAGTTGACCTTCTACGACGACACTTTTCTGGCAGGCAAGAAAGATATGATGGTCAACATCCTCGAACTTTTAAAGGAATTGAATTTTAAATGGATCGCTAACGTGCGGATAAATACTTTTACCCCTGAGCTGATAAGAAAGTTCAAAGAGGGCGGCTGCGTATATCTCTTTTTCGGCGTTGAGTCCCCGGATGACGAAGTCCTTAAATTCATCAGAAAAGGACAGAACAGACGGATGATCGATGAAGGCATCAAGGTTGCTTCACAGGGAAACATCCCGACCCTTTACTCATTACTGATAGGGCTGCCCGGGGAGACAGAAGAACAGATGAACAGGACGCTGGATTTTGCAGACGAGATCCGCAGGAGGCATCCGGGGGCTGAAGTGCCGATCCAGCCTTATGTGCCTTTACCCGGCACTCTATTATATCAGGAAGCTTTGAACCACGGATTTAAACCGCCGACACATCTTGAGGGCTGGAAGAACTTCACGAACGATGAGGTTAGAAATCCATGGATAAAGAACCCGAAGCTTTTGAATGCCATTTATATTAATTCATTTCTCGCATTCCGCTATGACAGGTTTCTGAGGACCTTCTGGAGCAGACTGGTTTTCGGACCTTTGCACAAGCTGTCCCTGTGGAGATGGAAGAACCGGAACTATACCTGTTTTATTGAGCTTTATTTATATCTGACATACAAGCGGCTGGGCAGGTTTTTTATCTGGTTGGAAAAGCTGATCAAGAATAAGTAGTTTAAAAATAGATTGAACTATTTCTCCTTCTTTCCTAAAATTATGGGTATCATTAATTATTATTGAGAGAAACTATGTCTATAATATCTGTCCTTCCCGATCTGCTGATAAATAAAATCGCTGCAGGCGAAGTAATCGAGCGGCCTGCGTCGGTTGTCAGGGAGCTCATAGACAATTCCATTGACGCGGGTGCGAATGACATAGATATCGAAATCCTTCACGGCGGCAAGAAACTGATCAAGGTTTCGGACAACGGCTGCGGCATGGACAGAGACGACGCCTTAATGTGTTTTGAAAGGCATGCCACGAGCAAGATCAAGACAGAGGAGGAGCTTTTTGAAATTTCCACCCTCGGGTTCAGGGGAGAGGCCTTACCTGCAATCGCATCGGTTTCAAAGATAACGCTTTCAACATCTACCGCTGATGCTGATTGCGGGATAAAAGTAGAAATAGGATCAAGCCATAAGAAAGAGGTTTTCGAAGCCTCTCCGATCAAGGGGACAACAATGGAAGTCAGGGACATTTTTTACAATACGCCTGCAAGGAGGAAGTTTTTAAAAACTAACCCGACCGAGCTTTCTCATATAATTGAGACCGTAGTTCAAAAGGCATTTGCATATCCCGGCATATCTTTCAGGCTAATCCACAATGACAGCGAGGTACTGAACGCGCCGGTTGCATCTGATATTAAGGAAAGGTTCAGGCAATTATACGGGGATGAAATGGCCGGTGAATTTCTGGATGTGAAAAAAGAATCGAAAGCAATAAAGGTCTATGGATTTACTTCATCACCTGATTTTACGCGGGCGGCCCGGAGTCATCAGATTATATTCATCAATAAGCGCCCTGTAAAAAATCCCACGGTCAACCACGCGGTCTACAATGCGTATGACAACCAGATACCGAGGGACAGACACCCTGCTTATTTCCTGTTTGTTGACATCGATCCCCAAAACGTTGATGTGAATGTCCATCCTGCAAAACGCGAGGTGAAGTTTGAAAGGCCGGATGATATTCACAGGTTTGTAAGGGCGGCTGTCTATGAAGCCCTTAATCCCGGACAAGAGATAGATGTGTCCTCTCCTTCTGTATTTCAGAGAACCGGATTTCAAAGAAGCACGGGTTATCAAAATATACAGCGGGATTATCCGTCTGTCAGTGAGCCGGTATCCGGGATATTTAATAATTCACAAACGGATATTTTTACTTCCGGTATTACTCCTGATATACGTTCTTTCTTCCATTTAGGAGAATCTTTCTTTGCAACGGTATCGAACAATGGTTTAGTAATCATTGACCAGCATGCAGCCCACGAAAGGATTATGTATGAGAAGTTCTTGAAGAAGACCTCAATCGAAGCAGAACCGCTTTTCCTTCCCTTAAGGATAGAGCTGCCGGTCAAGGAATATAATTTAATAATCAAACACAAGGGTGTCCTCCAAGGGCTTGGTCTTGATATTGAGGAGTTTGGCGGTAACAACGTCATAATAAGATCGATACCAAGGGCACTTAAAAAGGCGGAAGCCAAAGGCCTTTTACTGGACATGGCAGCAGGCATCCTTGAGGAAGAAACCAGCGGGATCAAGAGTGAGATTACAGAAGAAACACTTTTAAAAAACATAGCAGCCAGGATTGCCTGCCACAAATCAGTCAGAGGCAGCGAGCATCTCAGCAATGAAGAACTCTCAAGGATGATGGCTGATCTCGATAAGGCAGACGAGCCCGATAGATGCCCCCACGGACGTCCGACAAGGGTTTATCTGTCATTGGATGATTTGAAGAAGATGTTTA
>CAYMUX010000050.1:0-16036 GCA_964393845.1 uncultured Nitrospiraceae bacterium | reverse complement strand
AAGAGGAAATGAAACAAATTAAGCGATTGAATTTTTAAAAATCAGGGACAATTGGCATTTATGGCAAATCACAATAACGACATTGAAAAGCGTCTCTGGGATGCGGCGGATCAGTTAAGGGCTAATTCTGAGTTATCTGCACAACAGTATTCTGTTCCAGTATTGGGTCTTATCTTTCTCCGCTATGCTGACCACAAATTTATAGTAGCTGAAAAGGAGATAGCGAAGAAGCAGCCTTCTGGCAGCAGAAGGAAGATCGGCAAGGCAGATTATCAGGCAAGGGGTGTAATGTTTCTGCCTGACGAGGCCAGATATTCATATCTGCTCAACCTTCCTGAAGGCAGGGACATTGGCAAGTCAATAAATGCTGCCATGAAGGCAATTGAAGAATATAATGAAGAGCTTAAAGGTATTCTTCCGAGGACATATACGCGGTTTGAAAATGATGTTCTTGTTGCTCTCTTAAAAGTCTTTTCAAGCATCCAGATGGATATTGAAGGCGATGTCTTCGGGAAGATTTATGAATACTTCCTCGGCAAGTTTGCAGCAACTGAGGGAAAGAAAGGCGGAGAGTTTTTTACCCCTACCTCCATCGTTAAGCTCATTGTCGATGTTATTGAGCCCTTCCATGGACGGATATATGATCCTGCCTGCGGGTCAGGCGGTATGTTTGTCCAGAGCGCCAAGTTTATTGAACGTCACAAGAAAAGGCCGAGCAGTGAGATCATGGTCTACGGTCAGGAGAAGACTGATGAAACCATCCGTCTCTGCAAGATGAACCTTGCTGTGCACGGCCTATCGGGAGACATCAAGCAGGGGAATGCCTATTATGAAGATATCCATAAATCCGTCGGTAAGTTTGATTTTGTCATGGCCAATCCTCCTTTTAATGTAAATGGTGTAGACAAGGAAAAGATCGCAAAAGACAATCGCATAGTCTATCAAATCCCCAAGCCTGACAATGCCAATTATCTTTGGATTCAGTATTTCCTGAGCGCACTGAATGAAAAAGGCAGGTCCGGTTTCGTCATGGCAAACTCCGCCAGCGATGCCCGGCAGTCAGAGCTTGATATCAGGCATAAGATGATAGAAGACAATGTCGTTGATGTAATGATCTCCATCGGTTCGAACTTCTTCTACACAGTTACCCTGCCGTGTACACTCTGGTTTCTTGATAAAGGAAAGAGGAAGACAGACCGCAAGGACAAAATGCTCTTTATCGATGCCCGTCATATCTATAGTAACGGCATTAAATTAAAATACATCTTAAGCATTTAATTAGCTGTAATATAAAGGAAATATCATATTTTAACTTAAGTTATTTATTGCCGTTACTATATAACCAGATAGACCGTGCTCACAGGGACTTCCTGCCGGACCAGATAGAGTTCCTCTCAAACATCGTAAGACTGTATCGGGGAGAGGATATTGAGACCGATGCCGGAAGCGAAAAGCTGATGAAGGATCATTTTCCAAAAGGGAAATACAAAGATATAGATGGTCTCTACAAGGTTGAGACAATCGATAAAATCAGGGAGCATGGATATTCATTGAACCCAGGACGGTATGTAGGGGTGACAGAAAAACCGGAAGATGATTTTGATTTTTATGAGAGGCTTGAGGAGTTGAATGAAGAGCTGGAACAGTTGAATGTTGAGGCACGGGATATGGAAGATCGGATAGCTGGTAATGTCGGGATACTGCTGGAAGGTCAGTCGTAATGAAGAAGAATAGGTGCTATTATATTTTGGTTTTGTTTAATTGTCTAGTGATCTCTTTGAGCTTGTTTTTAGCATATTTTGTTAGCTTCGGATATTTCGTACGAATACCTTCAACGGCAGTTGAAGAGTTCACAGAAAGAGCGATAAGCTCTTTATAAAGCTTTGGGTCTTTCAGATAAGGATTTGTCTCTTTCAATGACTTTTTGCGCATGGTTAATTTTACCATAAATGAGGTTTGAATAGATGGAAAATTGGGGTAAAGTGGAGTGAGGGGCTTGAATAAAATTAAGCTAAAAGAAATCACGAGTAAAATTGGTAGTGGCGCAACACCACGGGGTGGAAAGAATTCATATAAATCTGAAGGCATATCGCTAATTAGAAGTATGAATGTCTATGATTCTGCATTTGAATATACTGGCCTTGCGTTTATTGATGAGAGGCAAGCAAAGGAACTTTCAAATGTTCAAGTTGAACAAAACGATATACTCTTAAATATTACGGGGGCATCTGTAGCGAGATGTTGTATGGTGCCCAATAAATTATTACCTGGAAGAGTTAATCAACATGTAGCAATAATACGCATTAGGCAAGAACTGGCTAATTCACGATATATCCTTTACTGTCTCATTAGTCATCAATATAAACAAAAACTTCTTGCAATTGCACAAGGAGGTGCTACACGTGAAGCTTTGACAAAAGATAAAATTGAAGATTTTGAAATTCTCGTCCCATCACTTAGTAACCAGCACAAAATCGCCTCCATCCTCTCAGCCTATGATGACCTCATTGAGAACAACAACAGGCGGATTAAGATTTTAGAGGAAATGGCGCAGGTGATTTACGCGGAATGGTTCGTCAACTTCCGTTTTCCTGGGCATGAGAAGTTGAAGATGGTTAAGTCGGAATTGGGGATGATTCCGGAGGGGTGGGTGGTGAAGAAGTTAGGGGATGTTATTGAATTAGCATACGGCAGGGCATTGAAGAAAGATGACAGAAAAGACGGAGTGATTCTGGTATATGGCTCCGGTGGTGTTTGCGGTTATCATGATGAGGTATTAGTTAACGGTCCGGGTATTATTGTTGGTCGAAAAGGGAATGTCGGAAGCGTTTTCTGGTCTGAGAAAGATTTCTATCCTATTGATACAGTTTTTTACGTGAAATCATCAGTCCAATTACATTATGTCTACTTTAACTTACTTGAACAGAACTTCATAAATACTGATGCGGCGGTTCCAGGTTTAAATCGCAATCAGGCATATAAGAATAGCTTCTTGCTTCCTGCACAAGGCGTTAGAGATAAATTTGTGCCTATTGTAGAAAGCATATTTAAAGAGACAGAACTTATAAAAAATAAAATCGATAACCTCTGCCAAACCCGTGATCTCCTTTTGCCGAAATTAATCAGCGGGGAGATTGATGTGGAGGGGATAGAGATAAAGATTTCAGAGGAGGTGAACTGATGAATATTTACAACATATATTGTGATGAAAGCTGCCATATGGAGAATGATCATCAGAGAGTTATGGTATTAGGAGCTGTTTGGTGCCCTCTGGAAAAAGTAAAAGAAATTTCAACACGAATTCGTGAAAAGAAGGCTGAACATGGATTGAGTTCCAGTTTTGAGATCAAGTGGACAAAAGTTTCTCCTGCAAAGAAAAAGTTTTATTTGGACATAGTCGATTATTTCTTTGATGATGATGATCTGCATTTCAGAGCGTTAATTGTGCCGGATAAAACGATATTGAGTCATGAACAGTTCGGTCAAACCCATGATGATTGGTATTACAAAATGTATTTTGACATGTTGAAAGTAATAATCAGCCCTGAAGACAGATATAGAGTTTACCTGGATATCAAGGACACGCGCGGCGGCAGAAAGATTGAAAAGCTGCATGAAGTCTTATGTAATGCCAGATATGATTTTTCACGAGAAATAATTGAACGTGTACAAATAGTCAGGTCGCATGAGATAGAGATATTACAGATAGCAGACCTACTTATCGGCGCGATTTCATATTTAAACAGGAATCTTTCCGGTAATATCGGAAAGGAAGCCATAGTAAATAGAATTCAGAAGCGTTCAGGATATTCACTCACGCGTACTACGTTGCTGCGTGAAAATAAGTTAAATATTTTCAGATGGTCTGCTTCGGGGTCAGACAGTGGCTAATATTCCTGTGTGGCTTCCGGAAATGATTTCTACCGATGGAGAGTGGGATACAGTCCTCGAATGTCTTCACGGTATTTTCAAGACTGATTTTATTGAGGGCAGGCCGTCATTAAATAATGCGAAAGTATGGTGGGATAAACGTACCCTCGATGGAGATCGTTATGAAGAGGGCTTCTGGCATCTTATTTCAAAAAATGATGATATGACAAGAAAGCGTCTTTTTGATCCAAGACGAGCAGAGCGTTTACCGTGGTGCAGGCCTTCTATAGATCATTTCGATGATAATGCTGTTAAATTTTGGGACTATAAGGTTTCAAACAGCAGAATTGAAACATATTTATGGCTTGAGGATTTTCACTATGTAGTTGTCTTTCAGAAAAGAAAGCATCGTATCGGGACAGTATATTTTTTGTTGACCGGTTATTATGTAGACGGGGTTACATCCAGAAGAAACTTAAGGAGAAAGTATGAAAAGAGAGAGAGATAAAATGCAATCGCCGCCCCGAAGGACGGCGAAAGATCTCTTTTCACACATGGTGAATGAGGCTACCTATAAGTATAACGAATCTATTCTTGCTGTCAAGATATTTTTTATTATAAATTTATTTAAATCTTTCAACTGGCTGAATTAATTATCATTTACTAATTATGTCGGATTTCACTGAATATACTTTAATCGAACAACCCGCCATTGAACTATTCCAATCCCTCGGCTACTCATACCTCGACTGCTTCCACGAAATCTTCGGCGAAAAAGGCACTCTCGGCAGGGAGACTTCAACCGATATTGTCATCATTCCAAAATTAAGAGAAGCACTTCTTAATCTTAATCACAACATTCCGAAGGAAGCAATCGAACAGGCCATTGAGGAACTTTCCCGTGACAGGAGTGTTTTAAATCCTGTCAATGCCAACCGGGAAATCTATAAGCTCATCAGAGACGGGGTGAAGGTAAAGGTCAAACGTGAAGATGGGACAGATGAGGACGAGACTCTTAAGGTTATTGATTTCGACAATCCTGATAGGAACGACTTCTTTCTTGCCTCTCAATTCTGGGTAACAGGCGAAATGTATAAGCGCAGAGCGGACCTTGTGGGATTTGTAAATGGACTGCCTCTTATCTTCATTGAGCTTAAAGCGGTTCATAAGAAACTTGAAAACGCATTCAAAGACAATATCACGGATTACAAAGACACCATTCCCCAGGTATTCCGGTATAACGCCTTTATCATTATTTCAAACGGCTCGAAAAGCAAGATCGGTACAGCTACATCTGAATATGAACACTTCAACGAATGGAAGAAGATAAACAGTGAAGGAGAGGAAGGTATTGTATCTCTTGAAACAATTATTAAGGGCACCTGTGACAAGCGGAAGCTGCTCGACCTGATTGAAAACTTCGTTTTATATAGCGATACTGGTGGAAGCCTTATCAAGATTATAGCAAAGAACCATCAATTTCTTGGAGTGAATAATGCTATTAAGGCGTTTGCCTTAACCCTCACCCCCGACCCCTCTCCCATAGGTAGAGGGGAGAGCAATATGCTCAATTCTCCAGCGGGTAAAGATGAGGCAGTTAATTATCGCGGCGGGTTTGCATTTGCAGGACTTGTTCATGTAGCTCGTGAACTTCGGCAAAGGCAGACGCCTGCGGAACAAATAGTCTGGGAGATGCTTCGTGACAGGCAGTTCATGAATTTAAAGTTCAGAAGACAGCACCAGATCGGAACATATATAGCAGACTTTTACTGTCATGAGAATAATTTAGTTGTAGAACTCGATGGTGCGATTCATGAGAATAAGGATGTGCAGAAAAAAGATCAGCAAAGAGATGCTTACTTTAAATCACAGGGATTTAAAGTTGTTCGGTTTCCTAATGAAATTGTTCTAAATGACCCGGAAAAGTTCCTTTTAGATTTATCTATGCAGATAGAGAATCTTCCTTTACCAAACGGTAAAAGAACCAGGGATGAGCAGTCTAATCTTCCTTCTCCCTCTGGGAGAAGGACCGAGGATGAGGGTGCGGCGTATCGCCGCTTAGGAGTCTTCTGGCATACTCAGGGAAGCGGAAAGAGCTATTCCATGATTTTCTTCTCCCAGAAGATACTGAGAAAATTTGAGGGGAATTTCACCTTCCTTATTGTGACAGACAGAAAAGAGCTCGATGAGCAGATTTACAAAAACTTTGCATATGCCGGTGCAGTTACTGAACAGGAGGTCCATGCTGAAAGCAGACAACACCTTGAACAGCTTTTAAAGGAAGACCACAGGAATATCTTTACCCTTATTCACAAGTTCGGCGATATCAACTATAAGGTTTCAGACAGGTCAGACATAATCGTGATTGCTGATGAGGCACACCGTTCACAATACGACACACTTGCAATGAATATGAGGACAGCCCTTCCAAATGCAGCATTTATTGCGTTTACCGGAACTCCTCTCATAGCGGGTGAGGAACTTACTCGTAAAACATTCGGCGATTATATCAGCATATACAATTTCAAACAATCGGCTGATGACAACGCTACTGTTCCGCTCTATTACGAAAACAGGATACCCGAAGTACAGCTTAAGAATGAAGACCTGAACGAAGACCTGGAACGAATCATTGAAGAAGCCATGCTTTCTCCTGAACAGGAAGAAAAGCTCCAGAGGGAATTTGCACGTGAATATCACATTATCACAAGGGACGACCGACTTGAGAAGATTGCCGGTGATATTGTCACGCACTTCATAAACCGTGGTTATCAGGGCAAGGCCATGGTGGTATCAATTGATAAGCCGACAGCAGTAAAGATGTATGACAAGGTGCAGATACATTGGCAAAAGCATTTGAAAGAGCTGAGAATTAAACGGTCTGATGAACCTCAGGATAGAACACAGGACATAGCAGAGAAGATCAAATATATGGAAGAGACTGACATGGCTGTTGTGGTCAGCAGTGAACAGAACGAGATACAGAAATTCAAAAAGCTGGGACTTGATATTGAGAAACACCGCAGACGGATGGTTAAAGAGGATATGGCGGAGAAGTTTAAAGAACCGCATGATCCCTTTAGAATAGTCTTTGTCTGCGCCATGTGGATGACAGGGTTTGATGTGCCGAGTCTTTCAACGATATACCTCGATAAGCCGATGAAAAATCATACGCTCATGCAGACCATTGCACGGGCCAACAGGGTATTCGGAGATAAGAAGAATGGTCTGATCGTTGACTATGTGGGAATATTCAGAAATCTTCAGAAGGCGCTGGCTATTTACGGCACAGGCTCCGGCGGGGGCATAAAAGAAGGGGATACTCCTGTAAAGCCCAAGAGTGAACTTGTCCGGGAACTTAAACAGGCAATTAAAGAGACAGAAGATTTCTGCATAAAGCGTGGGGTCGATATCAAAAAGGTCGTTGAGGCGAATGATAAATTTGAAAAGATAAGGCTTATTGCGGATGCCGTAGACGCCTTTATGGTGAATGATGATACGAAAAACAGATTTCTCCTGCTTGCTGCCAATGTCATGAAATTATTCAAGGCAATCCTGCCTGACCCGGAAGCAGCCAAATTTTACGATAAATGTATGGTACTTAATGTCATTGCAGGCAAAATCCGCTCTGAAACAGGCGATGAAGTTAATATCTCAGCGGTCATGGGTAAGGTAAAAGACCTACTTGACGAATCCATTGAAGCTGAGGGGTTTCTTATCAGAGAGTCTATTGGGGCAAACAGGATTGATTTGTCCCGGATTGACTTCGAGGCATTGAGAAAGCAGTTTGATAAAGGCAGAAAGAACACTCAGGCAGCAGGACTGAAAGCTGCAATCAGTGCAAAGCTCAACAGTATGATAAGACTCAACAGGGCACGGATCAATTACCTCGAAAGATTTCAGCAGCTTATTGATGAATATAATTCAGGGGCCATCAATGTGGAGATATTTTTTGAAAGATTGATGGCATTTATGAAAGATCTGAATGAAGAAGAAAAGAGGGGGGTATCAGAAAACCTGACGGAAGAAGAACTTGCCATATTTGATTTGCTGAAGAAACCTGGTATGACCAAAGCGGAAACACAGCAGGTAAAACTTGCATCAAAAAACTTGCTCATAAAGCTGACAAAAGAAAAGCTGGTATTGGACTGGAGAAGAAAACAACAGACAAGAGCGGATGTCCAATTTACTATTGAAACAGTTCTTGATGAAATGTTGCCGAAAAGCTATCCTCCTGACCTCTATCAACAGAAATGCAATACTGTCTATCAGCATGTATATGATTCGTATTATGGGGCAGGGAAGAGTGTGTACGGCAATTAACAGCTGATTAAGACATGAAACTATTTAAAATTCAATGAAACCAGTAATCATCATCCTCGGCCCCACCGGTGTTGGCAAGACAGACCTATCCATTCTCCTGGCGCAAGCATTGAAGACCGAGATCATCAGCGCGGACTCGATGCTGGTTTACCGTCACATGGATATCGGGACAGCGAAACCGTCGTCTGAAGAATTGGCGGAAGTTCCCCATCACCTGATTAATATACTGGAGCCTGATGAGAAATTCAGCGCGGGTTTGTTTAAGGAAAAGGCCTCTGAGATTATAAAGGGCCTTCATGATAAGAAAAAAATACCTTTGATTGTCGGAGGGACAGGTCTTTACATCAGATCACTCACAAGCGGTCTTTTTGAAGGGCCGGGAGCTGATGAGTCCTTGAGGGAAGAATTAAAGGAAGAAGAAAGGCGGCATGGTAAAGGTTATCTGTATAATAAATTGAAAAGCCTTGACCCCGAGGCCGCAGGAAAGATAGAAGCTAACGATCTCCGGCGGATTGTGCGGGCCCTTGAAATTTCACTCAAAGCAGAAAAGGGAATCTCTGAAATTCAGAAGGAGTCAACGCAGCCGTTAGATTGCAGTTTCATCAAGATCGGACTTTCAAGGGACAGAAAAGAGCTTTACAGGATTATTGAAGACCGTGTTGATAAGATGATGGAACACGGTTTGTTGGATGAGACGAAAAGGCTTTTGAAAATGAATCCGAACAAGACGGCGCTTCAGGCGCTTGGATACAAGGAGATGGCCTTATTTCTTGACGGCGTTGCCGATTTAGAAGAAGCCGTGAGGCTGACGAAGAAGCGAACTAAAATGTATGCAAAGAGACAGTACACTTGGTTTAAGAAAGAACCGGAAATTCACTGGATAGATATTACGGGAATTATGAAAGCCGGGGAAATATTCAAGAAGGTGATAGACGATATTGAAATTCTGAAGAAATTGATTTAATCTAATGAAAACTGATCTGGAAAGGGTTCAGTGAAAATAGATAATTTTAAAATAGTATTGACGCCAAGAAACCAGCAATAAATGATACGTAACCGGCATTCCCTTTTTCACTTTTCTACAAAAGGAGATAGTAAATGAATAACAAAGACTGTAAACTTCAAGACCTGTACCTTAATACTCTGAGAAAAGAAAAAATTCCGGTTTCAATTTTTTTGATGAATGGTACACGTCTAAAGGGCATGATAAAAGGGTTTGACAACTTTGTTGTTCTTTTGGAACAAAACACCCGGCAGCTTATCTATAAACATGCAATATCGACAATCTCTCCTGAAAGGGAAGTCAACTTAAATATGGAAAGTGAAGCTGCGGATAAATAAAATATGGAGTCTCCTCCCATAAATCCGATTATTTCTGTTGATGCAATTATTGAAGTAAGCGGGGGAGTAATACTTATCAAGAGAAAGAATCCTCCATACGGCTGGGCAATCCCCGGAGGTTTTGTCGATTATGGCGAGACCCTTGAAGAAGCGGTCTGCCGCGAAATGAAAGAAGAGACAGGGCTTGACGTCAATCTGGTCAGGCAGTTTCATACTTACTCTGATCCCAAAAGAGACCCAAGGTTCCACACGGTAACCACAATATTTATAGCCACTGCATCAGGCACTCCTAAGGCCGGCGACGATGCCAAAGAAGCGGAAATTTTTTCTGAAGGTAATCTTCCCGAAGATATTGCCTTTGACCACAGGAAAATACTGGAAGACTATTTTAATAATAAATACTAAACGGGAGTTCAAGGATTCGAGGAGTCCGGGGTTCGAGTGAAGGACATTTATTCAACCACTTGAATTTTATAATTGAGATTTAATCCTTACCAATTTCCCTTTAGCATCTGCCACAATTTCATTGTTTTCCGTCACTGCCTTTGCATATGCCACCAGGAGCTTTTTCGTGACTTCAAGCATTTCTGCTTCTATAGTTATCTTTTCTCCGACTTTTACCGATTTTCTAAGCCTGATATCCATCTGTGCCGTAACAGCGGGCATCCCCATTTCAATTGCGAGCTTGACCATTATTTCATCAAGCAGTGTCGATATGATTCCACCGTGGACAATATTCATGTATCCCTGATGCTCCTTCCGCGGGATAAAATGAGTCTTCATTATTTTCCCGTCAAAGGTGAAATCAAGTTTAAGGCCGATTGGGTTTCTCGGCCCGCATACAAAACAATATCCATCGTCAGCAAATTCAACCATAATTCCTATACCCTGGTAATATTTTATTTTTTATTAAGTGAAGTTCTCTTTGGCCCTCTCACAATCCATCCTCTCAACCAGAATTTCAGGCATAACTAGATTATAAATTTAATTGAAAAATCCGTCAAAGGAAAATAATCAGCTTATTTTGTTGTGCTATTATTAATTTATGCATTCCTTGAAAAGAATCCTTGACAAATTTTACAAGGAATATAATTTCAAAGAGAGGCTCGGGCACGATCCGATAGAATTTCCGCGCAGATACACTGATCCCGGGGATATCGAAGTTGCAGGCTTTATTGCGGCATGCTTTGCATACGGCAAGGTTGATCTATTCAAGCCGGTGATTGAGAAAATCCTCAAGCCGGGCGGCAAACATCCCGGATATTATTTCAGGAATTTCATCCTGAAAAGCGATGCCGGATATTTTAAGGGGATCAGCTACAGGTTCAATAAAGAAAAGGATATACTCTGCTTTATTTATATACTGAGTCAAGCTTTAAAAAAATGGGGATCACTAAAGAACCTTTTTTATAGTTACTACAAATCAGATCATAAAGATATCAGAAATGCATTAGATGGCTTTGTGAATTATTTTCTCAACGTAGACACATCACCTGTTTATGATAAAAATTTTAAACCATCCGGACTGACACAGCTGTTGCCAGTTCCTGAAAGAGGCAGTGCATGCAAGCGAATGAACCTGTTTCTCAGATGGATGGTAAGAAACAAAGATATCGATCTGGGAATATGGGATAACATCCCGCCTTCAAAACTGATCATCCCCCTTGATACCCATATAGCAATAATTTCGAGGTGTCTCGGCTTGACAAAGAGAACATCTTCCGACTGGAAGACCGCAAAAGAGATAACGGAGTCGCTTAAAAAAATTGACCCTGAGGATCCCTTGAAATATGATTTCGCCCTTTGCCATCAGGGGATATCAGGTTTGTGCAGAGGTGAAAAGTTTACAAATATTTGTTCATCTTGTGTCTTCTCAACTCGATAAATTCTTTCTTATATGATGCAAATCATAGCTAAAGCTCAGCAAATCAGTCATTCTTAATTCATGATTGCCTTACCGTCAAAAGAGGCTAAAAATAAATCTGATGATGCCCTGTTAAATCTTAATAAATCATTAAGGAGGAGTGGTTTATGAAAAAACCTGTCATTAATTTTGATGAGTGCATTGGGTGCGGTTCCTGTGTTGAGATATGTCCTGAAGTGTTTGAAGTGAGAGACGATGCAAAAGCTTATGTAGTAGGGGAAGGTAAGTGCGATACTTGTGACTGCGAGGAAGCAATAAGCACATGTCCTACTGAAGCAATATCATGGTCTGAAGAATAAAAAATATTAAAATTGGAGGGAAATATGAACACCCTGGATCTGAAAAAACTTATTAAATTTTATCCTGACAAGATTTCAAGGGAGATGCTTGACGATAAACCTGAAATGAGGATTGCGCTTATGTGCCTTGAGCCGGGGCAGAAACTGGATCCGCATAAGGCGCCAATGAGGCTCTTAATGTATGTTGTCGAAGGCAAGGGAACTTTTACTGTAGGAGATGATAAAATTGAGGCGGATGAAAAGACTTGCATCACATGTGACCCTATGGTCCAGCATGGTTTTTCTGCTGACAGGGGCGAAAGGCTTGTTGTAATGGCAATAGTAACTCCTGTAGAATAATGTCGTCCAAGATGAGTGCAATTAGAGTTTTTTATATATAGATTAGCACCGTCTGCAATGCCTCGATATGTGATACAATACGAACGATACGTTTCAACGTCTTTAAATTATCAATTACTTTATAAATGGAGTATAGTTTCTCTGGACTAAACTATTAAAATGGGAGGTAGATATGAAGAAACCGGTTATTGATTATGACCTATGTGAGGGATGCGGCACATGTGTTGAACTTTGTCCCGATGTATTTGGAATGCAAGGTGACGAAAAAGCATATGTTATAGCAGAGAATAAATGCGATACCTGTGACTGTGATGAAGCGGCTAATACTTGCCCGGTAGAGGCAATATCATTTGAAGAATAAAAAAACCAAAAAATATTTTGATGGATTGAAAGAATGAGCAATTTATCATATTAATAATGTTCAGACAGAATATTTATTACATTGGAAGGAGGAAACATCATGAAACCTATAATTAATTATGATGAATGCACAGGTTGTGCCACATGTGTTGAACTTTGTCCTGAAGTATTCGAACTCGGGGGTGACGAAAAGGCATTTGTAAAGGCAGAAGACAAGTGTGATACTTGCGACTGCCAGGAAGCAGCTGATACTTGCCCTTCAGAGGCAATAACTTTCGAGTAATTAAAGGGACCTGCCATTTAACGCCCACAAAACAATAATCCCGCCGGCAAATATGTGACTTCTGCCGGCGGGATATTTTTTTCGATTAGCTGAGAGGCTATTTAAGTGCTGTTCGACTGCATATTACATTTACCGCAAGCAGGCATAATTTTTCAAGGTCTAATTGAAAATGAATTTCAATTTCCTTGACAAAAAGGGGAGAGAATATTAAACTTTAAGTCATGAAGATATTAGGGAGACGAACAGCGGAAGGAATCAAAGGAATAAAGCAAAAGAAAGAGCAACTAAAGAGCTTCCTTAAAGAAAAAGGCCTGAAATCAACCCGTCAGAGGGATCTAATTGCCTCGGAGTTTCTTGAAATGGGAGAGCATGTTACCGCGGAAGAACTCTACAGGGAAATCAGTAAAAAATACAGTGACATTGGATTTACAACTGTATACAGGACATTAAAGCTCCTTAATAAATCAGGTCTTGCCACAGAGCGGGTCTTTGCAGATAACCTTATAAGGTACGAGCCGTTATCGGCAGATGACCATCACGATCATCTCATATGTATGAAGTGCGGATCAATTACAGAATTTGAAGACCTGAAGATCGAGAGGTTGCAGGAGAGAATTGCCGGGGAATTTGGTTTTATCGCTGTGTCTCACAAAATGGAACTCTACGGATACTGCAATAAGTGCAAAAATAATGCATAGTCATTAATTTCAATTCAGAAGCCTGGACCCTGAAAAATAGATAATTGATAGAGCGCGGGAGATCATAAGCGAATGCATGACCACTGCCATAAGCAAAATGAAGTAGAAAGCGATGCCCCGTCAATATGTCTTGTCGGTAACCCGAATGTAGGCAAGAGTGCGATTTTCGGTTTGCTGACAGGACGCTACGTTACGGTGTCCAATTATCCGGGCACAACAGTTGAAATAACAAAAGGCGAAGCATCTATTCAAAAGAAAAAATATCAGATTATCGATACTCCCGGGGTCAATAGTCTTATCCCCATGAGTGAAGATGAAAAAGTCACCCGGGACATCCTGCTGCAAAAAAAATCTGATACAGTGGTCCACGTAGCCGACTCAAAAAATATGAAGAGGTCCCTTTTTATCACCATCCAGCTTATTGAAATGGGACTCCCGCTTGTTATTGATTTGAATATGAGGGATGAGGCATCAATCAGGGGAATAGATATTGACGAAAATAAACTCAGCGAAATATTCGGATTGGACGTTGTCTCAACGATAGCTGTTCAGAAAAAAGGCATTAACTCCCTGAGGAAGGTTGCTGTTAAGCCCAGAGTGTCAGATTATAAATTTAATTATGACTCTAATATTGAAGAATATATCTCCATGATCGCGCCTCTCTTACCGGAGTCCCACATCTCCAGGCGTTCGGTCGCACTTATGGCGCTTTCCGGAGACAAGACATTAAAGAACTGGCTTTTGAGTAATCTCAGCAAAGAGCAAATTAATCTTATTGAGTCATATATAAACAAGGCCGCAGAGAAATATTCTCAGTCTCTGAGCTATGTAATCAGCCAGCAGAGACTTAAAGTAGTTGAAGAGATCGCAGGCGAAATCATCATAAAGACTGCCTCACAACAAAAGAAATTATCAGGATTTTTCGAAGAAGTCACAACACATCCTGTATGGGGATTTCCCTTTCTTATGGGAGTTCTTTATCTTATGTATGAATTTGTAGGTAGGTTTGGCGCTGGAACCCTCGTCAATCTTCTGGAAAAAGTCGTTTTTGGTGAATATCTTAACCCGTGGGCTAAAAAAATTGTTATTACGTTAATCCCGGTCCAATTTTTACAGGAACTTTTAATAGGGCCTTATGGTGTGATAACAATGGCGCTTACATATGCTATAGCCATAATTCTGCCTATAACTGCAACATTCTTTATTGCCTTTTCAATAATGGAGGATTCAGGTTACTTACCGCGTCTGGCGGCCATGTTAAATAAAGTTTTCAGGATCATGGGACTAAATGGCAAGGCAGTGCTTCCCATGGTTTTAGGGCTTGGCTGTGACACCATGGCAACCCTTACAACAAGAATACTTGATACTCCAAAGGAAAGACTTATTGTCATTATCCTTCTTGCACTCGGGGTGCCATGTTCCGCCCAGCTTGGTGTAGTTCTCGGAATGTTCGGGAAACAACCTATAAGTGCAGTATTAATATGGGCCGGCACCCTTGTTGCGGTAATTATTTTTGTGGGATTTATTTCCGCAAAACTGATACCGGGCCAGAGGGCCGATTTCATACTTGAGCTGCCACCTCTCAGGCTTCCTCAATTATCAAACGTTTTCATAAAGACATTGTGGCGAATTGAGTGGTATCTTAAAGAGGCTGTCCCTCTTTTTATACTGGGTACATTGATATTATTTACTGCGGACAAATTAAAGATTTTGCCATTTGCCCAGGAGATGGCATCGCCTGTGATAGTAAGCGTTTTAGGACTGCCTGCAGAGGCTACCGGCTCTTTTATTATGGGATTTCTAAGACGTGACTATGGTGCAGCCGGTCTTTTCACTTTGCAGGAACAGGGACTTCTTAACACTGAACAGGTAGTTGTAAGCCTGGTTACGATCACGCTGTTTATTCCATGCATTGCGAATTTATTTATGATTATTAAAGAAAAAGGACTGAAAATAGCCATGTTGACTGCGGCCTTTGTCTTCCCCTTTTCAATTTTTGTAGGAGGTGTGCTTCATAGGGTTCTTTTATGGTTGAAAATATTTGAATGATGTAAAATATATGTTATCTGAAATGGGTATTAATAATTATTTCAAAGTGAAATCTTTTGAATAGAGAAAAAGCCGAAATACTCGAAACCGGTATATAGTCGAACACATATGAAAAATATAAAATCATTTGAGTTTCAGTCTGAATGTAAAATGCATAAAGCTGTTTTTTACTGGCTTCTTACTATAGGCTATATGGGACTTATTTTTTATCTTTCTTCCCGGCATAATATTCCCCTGCCTAAGTTACCAAAGAATTTTGATAAGGTCATTCATATGTGCGCTTATATTCCCCTTGCATATCTGCTATATCTCTCTTTAAAGAAAAGCGGTGTACGTAAATATGTTTTTGTGACGGCCCTTATTTGCACCAGCATATATGGCATAACAGATGAATTCCATCAGGTCTTAGTCCCTGGGCGGGACGCTTCCATGGGTGATGTTTTGGCGGACACTCTTGGGGCATTTTTGGGGAGTCTTGTGGCAAGTATAAAGACATATAGTAACGGCAATAAATAACTTGACATAATATAATTTAAAGTACTATTCTTTA
>CAYMUX010000049.1:0-24452 GCA_964393845.1 uncultured Nitrospiraceae bacterium | reverse complement strand
AACATCCGATACCTTGACGGGTCCTCTCGTCTCCATTTCTTCTTTTAATATCTGAACAGCTCTCTGAGACATATTTTTATAAATCTTGTCTCTCAGTCCATTCGACGCTGTTTTTAAGGCCAGAGACAGGTCTTCCGTACTGAGCTCTTTTAATATCATCTGAATTCCCCTGTCATCGACATTCTCAAGATCATCAAAGACAAGCATAAGCTCCCTTATTGACTCTGCCAGTGATTCATTCTGTCCTTCTATTTTCTCAAGGATAGCCTGCTCCGTGCTTCTTTCACATGAATTGAGAATCTCTGCAAGCATCTTTGTGCCCTGGAATGACCTTCCCTCTTTACCCTTTCTCATATCCAGCTGCCCTTTAAGGACCGCTTCTATTTCCACCAAAGCGCTTTCCGGTATCCTTTCGGTTTTTGCAACCCTCATTGCCACATCACCCCTTATATGCTCAGGCAGCGCCGTCATAACTTCCGCCGCCTGTTCGGATTCCAGAAGACATAAAATCAAGGCGATTGTTTGAGGATGCTCAGTGACCAGAAAACTTGACAGTGTCTTCGAATTTACCCACTTAAGAGATTCAAGCGGACTTTCCTTTGAAACCATATCGAGTATCTTAGCTGCATCGTCGTCTCCGAGACCTTTTGTGAGTATCTTTTTTACGTAATCATCACCGCCAATGTTGATGTCTCCTCCCGTCACCCTTTCCATTGTCTCCGTCAATACAATCTCCAGCTTTGCATTATCCCTTCTTCCGGACTTGGTCATATACGATGAAATCTTTCCGATATCTTCAGGTTTAAGATTTTTTAATATCTGGGCGGCAACGTCCTCTCCGACAGAAGTTAAAAAAATTGCAGCTTTTTCATATCCATTCATTGCCATTTATTATTCCTCCAGCCAGCCCTTTACCAATCCCGCTGCTTGCTGAGGATTAGTATTTGCCCAGTCAACTACCTGTTTCTGCAGAGGTATCTCCTTTGCATGTAGAGGAGCTTCCAACCTGGCCTGTTCTTCAGAAATGGCAACTCTCGTTGCTGATTGCGGTATAGACTTTGAAAGTGATGTTATAAGCGGTTTTACAACAAAAAGGAAAAACAGAATTGCAACTATTAAAGGCACGATATATTTCAGTATGGTAATAACAATCGGCATATATTCCTTCTCTGCAGGCGGCATTTCTGCTGACTCAATTTCCTTAAAGGGCATTATATTCACGCTTATTTCATCTCCCCTTTCCCCGCTAAACCCGACGGTCTTTTTAACTATGTCTTCATAGTATTTGAGGTCCTCTTCGGAACGTACAGTGTATTTATCCGCATTTTCTGTTGTCCCCTTTTGTGAAGAGAGAATGCCGTCGATAAGAATTGCAACGGAAAGTCTTTCCAGGTTAATCGGTGAATCGATTGTCCGTGTTACAGTTTTACTCGTTTCATAATTAATCATCTCGTCCTGTTTCTGAGATTGCCCGAGTAATGAAGCAGATGGTTGTGATCTTCCTCCGGGGAGGTTTGATTCTACACCCGGTACTCCGCCTTGTCCGCCGGAAGTAGATTTCTCGGTGCTCTTTTGTTCGCTCCTTACAACGACTCCTTCAGGGTCAAATTTTTCTTCCGTCCTTTCGCTTCTTTTAAAGTCAAATGCCGCCGAGACCCTGGCGTTTACTTTACCCTTCCCTACAACCGGTTCGAGTATGCTTACAACCTGGGACATCAGATTTTGCTCGAAACTATGCTGATATTCCATCTGTGATCCGGAAAGACTCATCATGCTGTCGTCGGAAGGTTTTGTAAGGAGATTGCCCTTGTTATCAATAACAGTAATATTATTGGGACCCAGGTCCTCTACACTGCTTGACACAAGGTGAACTATCGCCTCAACCTCCGAGCTGTCAAGTCTCCTTCCATTTTTAAGGGTGAGAAATACAGCAGCAGATGTTTTAGATTTGCTGTCCTGAAATGCGAATATGGATTTATCGGGAATTACCAGATGAACTCTGCCCTGCTGGATGCCTGACAGTGATTTGATAGTTCTTGCTAATTCACCTTCGAGCGCCCTTCTGTAATTAAGTTTCTGGACAAACTCGCTTGTAGTAAAATTTGTATTGTCAAAAATCTCAAATCCGACCCCTCCTCCCTGTGGAAGCCCCTGTGATGCAAGCTGAAGCCTGAGGTCATAAACTTTATCGGATGATACAAGTATGGCGCCTGATGCGCCAAGCTGGTACGGGATTTTCTTGTCTTTCAACTCCTGGATTATCCTTCCTGCATCATTATCTTCAAGATTTGAAAACAGGACCTGATAATCAGCCTTCTGTGTCCACGAAAACAAAAGCAGCATGCCTGCAATACATACCACAATAACAGCAAATAAAGCAGTCATTTTGCCGGTCGGCATTGCCTTGAGTTGTTCAGCGATATTGTCAAAAGCAGCCATATGTATCCCTTCTTAGTCCTTAGTTTTACTTTTTATTTTTTTTACTTCTTACTTCCTACTTCTCACTTTTTCTTACTTCTTACTTGTTTTTTTATACCGGCATCCTCATGACTTCCTCATAAGTGCTCATGAGTTTGTTCCTTATCTCAACCATTAACTGAAATGACATGTCCGCCTTTTCTATTGCCAGCACCGCATCTGTAATGTCTCCACCCGTTGCAAGTTTATTTACCGCTTTTTCTACATCTTCCTGCACCTGCGAGACCTTACTCAAGGCCTCATCAATGACTTTATCAAAGCTGGTTCCGGATTCATTTTTTACGGATTTTATTTGTGCGCTTCCGGATACGCCTTGATTGTTGCCAATACTTTTAATTGGAATATCAGACATTAAAACCTCCCGATTTCAAGGGCTTTCTGATACATACCCTTTGATATATTAAAGGCCCTGACATTAGCTTCGTATGCCCTTAATGCCATCATCATGTTTGCCATTTCTTCAATAACATTAATATCCGGCGTTGAAACATAACCATTTTCATCTGCATCGGGATGTCCCGGTTCATAAATTACAATCGGCGGTTTTGTGTCTTCCACAATTCCGGAGACTCTCACACCATCAAGGCCTTCTGATGCTTTGCCGTTAATCGGCATTGTTTGAAATACAACATTTTTCTTCACATAGGGTCCGCCGGCTTCTGTTTTTGTTGTCTGGACATTTGCCATATTGGAAGCTATCGTGTTCATCCTTATCCTCTGAGCCTCAAGAGCCGATGAGCTTACTTTAAATAAATCCATTATCTACCCCCTTTTATGGCAGTCTTGTACATTTTTATCTTTGAGTTCATAATTCTTATAGCAGCATCGTGTCTCAGGGCATTTTCCGTCATCTTCGCAACCTCTAAATTCAGCTCTACATTATTGCTGTCACCCCATGAGAGGTTATTTTCAGTTATAATTTCACCACTGATGTTACCGCCGTTTTTACTGCTTATGTGTTTTGGGTCCGTGGTCAAAAGCTTGACCTCATTATTAAGGAAATTGTTAAATTTTACGTCTTTGGCTTTGTAACCCGGGGTATCCGCGTTTGCAATATTAGAGGCAATCATCTTCTGCCTTGTACCAGCCTCCTGTATTATTTTATGAAGGACCCTGAAGCTCTTATCCATTCTTATCTCCTTCTGAACTACTCTCCTTTTACTATCTATCAAGAATCATGCCAAAATCATGCATCATGATTCATGATGCATGATTCAGTATCAAACTTGTTATTATTAATACTTTTTTTAAAATTTTGTACCTTGTATCCTGTATCCTGTGTCATGATGGATTTTTGACAGTACATTTTTTCATACAGCAGGAAATTTTTTCCCATATCCGTTTAGTTTATTTCTGATTGTTCTTACACTTACACCGAGAAGCCTGGCAGCCTTGGTTTTATTGCCGTCTGTTGTCTCAAGTGTCTTCACTATCAGGTCCATTTCCATATCTTTTATACTTCCTTCGTTTGGCGTAGTTTGTGAAACAGTTCCCTCAAGCATAAAATCCTCAACGCCTATCAATTCACCACGGGCAATAAGAACCGCTCTATGGACTGCATTTTCAAGTTCCCTTATGTTCCCCTTCCATCTCCTTGTCTTTAGGAATTCGAAGGCTTCATCAGTAAAACCCGAAATGGTTTTATTAAGCTCCAATGAAAACTTCTCCGCAAAATGCCCTGCAAGCAATTTGATGTCTTCAGGTCTTTCCCTCAACGGCGGCAACTGAATAGGAAACACGCTCAATCTGAAGTAAAGGTCTTCCCTGAATCTTCCTTCCGCTATCTCTTTTTGCAACTCTCTGTTTGTGGTGGCAATTACCCTCACATCAACGGGGACAGGCTGCTTGCCTCCTATCCTGTCTATTTCTTTTTCCTGCAATACCCTCAGTAATTTTGCCTGTAAAGTTGACGTCATTTCTCCGATTTCATCCAGTAAAATAGTGCCCCCGTGGGCCAGCTCGAATTTGCCGGTTTTTTTCTCCAGGGCGCCGGTAAAGGCCCCCTTCTCATAACCGAAGAGCTCTGATTCCAGGAGGTTGTCCGGGATAGCCGCGCAGTTTACAGCCACAAGGGGCTTCTTGTTTCTGCGGCTTGCTTTATGTATATATCTTGCAAGCACCTCCTTGCCGGTCCCGCTTTCACCAAGAATAAGGACTGTCATATCGCTTGCTGCAACACTTCCGGTCAGCTGCAGAAGGCTCTTCATATTCTCATCGGACGTTATTATCTCTTTGCTGTTATTGCTGTCTCTGGACATTATTGCTTCAATCGTATTCGTCAGGTCCTCAAAGGAAAAGGGCTTTATCAGATAATCACATACCCCTTCTTTCATGACATCCACCGCGCTTTCAACTGTCGCATAGCCTGTTATCACGAGAATCGGCAAACTACCGATCCGCTTTCTTGCCTCTCTGATAAATGAAAGGCCGTCCATTTTAGGCATCTTCATGTCCGTAATAATCATGGACACGGACATGTCATCAAGTTTTTTCAAGGCATCGACGGGATCTTCGGCAAGGACTGATTTATAGCCCATCCTGACGACAGCCTCTTTCATGGCGGCCCTCATTTGCTGATCATCGTCCACAACAAGTATTGATTTCATATTCTCATTCATGATTATTTACCCGCTTTTTCATATAAAGTTTTTTGAACATCATCGCTACTTTTAATGTTTAAATTTGGAAATGATACGCAGAATGTGCTGCCCTTCCCTTCATTCTTGTAGGCCTTTATGAACCCGCCATGTGTCTGCATTATTTTGTGCGCGATGGCAAGTCCCAGACCTGTTCCTTTATCCTTTGTGCTGAAAAACGGGTCAAATATCTTTTCAATATTCTGAGGATTAATGCCCTCTCCGTCATCAATTACAGAAACTGTCACGTATTCAGCGTTTTCCTCTATGACAATTTTCAGATTCCCTCCATCGGGCATGGCCTGTACGGCGTTCAAAATTATATTCATAAATACCTGCTTCAATAATTCCGCGTCGCTGCGCACAACCACATCAGTCATATTTTGAGAAAGATTAATCCCTCTGATATGTATAAGCGGGATAAGCATATTAATGGATTCTTCAACGGCGTCAGCGAGTTTTACATCCGTGAACAAAGGTTTTTGAGGCTTGGCAAAGAAAAGCATGTTGGTTAGAATGTTATTAAGACTTTTGATGCCTGTAGAGATACCGTTTGCCATATCAGAATGGGCCGTGCCCTTGAGATCATTTGAAAGCATGGTGGAGAAAAGTTCAATGCTGCATAACGGACTTCTTATCTCATGAACAATTTTTGCAGCCATTTCACCCATCGCTATGAGCCTCTGATTTCTTTCATGCCGGCGCTCAAGGTCCTTCAGCCTTGTTATATCCTTGATCAAAAGCACGTAGCCCCTGACCGACCCTTCGGGTCCTGACACGGTTGAGCGTGAGATTATTACATCATAAGTCGTTCCGTTGACAATCAGTTTTGTACCTGAACTGATGTCTTCAATAGTAACGTCCAGATCATTAAACATCATCCCGGCAACATCATTTTTGCAAGAACAAAAAAGCTCCTCGGCTGCTCTGTTCATCATTGTTATTTTATCTTCCTGATCAAGGACTATTATTGCCTCGCCTATGCTCTGCAAAACCGCTTGCAGATAATCTTTTGACTCTCCTACTTCCAAAATAGCCTTGTTAAGCTGGGTGTTTTTCTTCTCCAGCTCCTGTGTAAGGTATTGGACCTTTTCCCGGAGTTTATCGTAGTATGTCTGTAAGTTCCTGGATGCCTCAGTAAAATTATGGAAAGCCTCATTCAGCTTTACTGCTTTTTCCACTAATACACCTCCTTGACTTTATTCAGGAGGGCCATCTCCGTAAGTTTTGACTTAGCCAAACGCCCGAAGAGATTGTCTCCTTTTTGCAAACGACTTAATATGTCCTCGGACTCCGGCATGTCGGTGTCCCGTCCCACCTTGTACATAACCCATTCGTTATCAGGACTCTTCTTATTGGCAATCCTGTAATATTTAAGAGCTTTATTCCTGTCGTTATTTGCATAAAGGATATCGGCAAGATTAATATAGTTCTCAGTGTCCCTGTCGGATTCATTTAATACCTTTTCATAAAAAGCAATTGCTTTCTGTACCTCTTTTAACCCTGGATCATTTATGTCGGATATAATATTACCAAGCAGGTCCAGGTCACTCTTTTCTATTTCTTTTACCATCATTATTTGCTTTAATGCGGCTGTTTGATTTCCCTCCATACGAAGTACTTTTGCTTCAACCCTTAAAACTGCGTCTCCGGCTTCCTTCGAATCTTTTGCAATATTTATATAATCCCGGGACATTCCGGCGTCGCCGATACCTATGTAATAGTCCGCCAGATCGGCCGCGGCCTTGCCCCTTGCGTGTTGAGACCCATTTTCAACGAGCCATGAGCATAAATCTATAAAAGGTTTCCCTTCATGTCTCAGCCGTTTGGCCACCTTTAGCAGAAACTCTTCTCTTGTATCGTCAACAAGCCACTGTCCAACCTCATTCCATAACTTCACGAGCGTTAGACCGTCCTGCGCTGATTTCTCGCTTGCTTCAAGCACAATCTCCTCCAATTCGCCAAAGGCATCTGCCGGGGGCTGCTTTCCATAAACCAGTTCCTTCAGTAAAGAAACAGATTCTTTTACCCTGCCTCCTTTTTTGTATATCTTGGACAATACAAGAAGGGTGTCCTTGTACATGTTGGAATCAATATGTTTATGTCTGATTTCTTCCAGGCTTGAGGTCGCCTCCTTAAACTTTCCTTCCTTTAAATATGCCAGCGATAAATTAAATAAGGCCTGCACCTTTACCTTTTGATCTCTTGAAAGGGCTGCCGATTTAAACTGCCTGACAGCCTCCTGGATGTTTGACTCTTCCATGGCTATGAGCCCCATACTTATACTTGCATTATTTTTATATGGACCGGACTCTATTAGTGACAGTTGTTTTTTTGCATTTGCCATATCCCCTGACATGCGCATATTCTCGCCTATAAGATAATAGGTTTCAGGGGAGCTTTTAAGATAGGTTTTGTCCATCAGCAAGGCCTTATCATATGTCTTCTTTGCCTCTTCCACCATCTCCAGCTTCTGCAGCGCATTTGCCATGCCGAAGAGGACTTCAGGCCTCGTGCCTGATTCTTTATAATTCTCAATAGCCTCCTGTAAAAGGCCGATCTCGGAGAGGCTTTCCGCCAATCCTAAATGGGCTTTTTCAATGTATCTCGAAGACGGGAAGTCTCTGATAAATACAAGATAGTCGGCCCTTGCTTCATAAATGAGTTTTAACTCCATGTATGACCCGGCCCTTTTTAAAAGCGCTTGTTCCTTTAATGCATTATCGGTTGCATATATGTAAGCCAGCCTTAAATGTTTGACAGCATCCGGATATTGCTTTGCCATTATGTTTGCCTTTGCAAATATATAATAAAATGCCGCAAGAGACTGGGCGTTATCCGGTTTATAAGCAGGAAGTTTTTTCAAGACAGCATAAAAGTTGCCGCCTTCCAAAAGAGACCACATCGCCTTATATTTTTCAGGAATAAAATTAATTTCATCATAGTCTTTTTCCGTCTTTGTTCCGGCATTTCCGTCCTTTTGATCAGCATAACCTTTGCTGGAAACTTCAGTCGTAATGCCTGTTTTTATTTTTTCAGCTTTTTCAACCTCCGGCTTTGTTTCTGACTTTGCCTGTTTTTTAACTTCTTCCTCTTTAGGGTATAAATCTATTACGAGACGACTAGGATTTTTAAGAGAATAAGTCTTCAGCCTCCCAGCCTGCTTCAGAGAAAACATGACAACATCTTTATCTACTTTGCAGCTAATCGGCAGGTCTTTCTTTTTTATTTCAAAATTCTTATCAGTGAAGCTGACAATTATGTCTTTCCCTTGTTGACTTACCTTCCCCTCTGATATGATGGAGTCGTCTCCCTCAATAACAATTCTCATGAAACCGGAATGTTCTCCTGCCCTGATCTGTAAAAAATCGGCCACATCTCCAGGTACAGTAGAATCTGCAATATTCAAGAGCGGAATCAGAGTTATTATCATGAACGCGGCAATGACACGTATACAATTCATAACGTTAATAAAAGCAATTAGTGTGCCAAAATTAACTACTGATTTTTAAAAGAAACTGATTTGTAGAAGTGTCATATAGATGACGCCTGATGTAGTTGTCTTGAAGAAGATTTACAACTGATAATTGAAATTGATTATTTTTGAAAAGCGTCGAATTCTATTGCCTTTTTCTTCATCTTCTCAATAAGTGTAGTTCTATTAAGACCCAGAAGACTCGCTGCCTTGCTCTTAACACCTTTTGATATTTCCAGCGCCTGCTTAATCATATTATTTTCTATATCATCAAGTATTAGATTAAGGTCAACTCCATCAGAAGATAATACCTGCTCTCCTGAATGAAGCCTTTGAGTCTGACGCTTCTCACGCAATCTTTCGGGAAGGTCATCAGGAGTGATCACCTCTCCCTCCTGAAGGATTATCATCCTTTCAATCAGATTTTCAAGCTCGCGAACATTTCCCGGCCACTTGTAATTTTCCAGACAATGCATGGACTCTCTGGAAAACTCAGGCATGTTTTTCTTCTTTCTTCTTGAAATATCTTTAATAAAATGTTCCATAAGCAAAGGTATATCCTCTTTCATTTTCCTGAGTGAAGGCAGATGGAATGGTATTACGTTTAATCTGTAATAAAGATCTTCTCTAAAAATTCCTTCTTTTACGGCTGCTTCAAGGTCCCTGTTTGTCGCTGCCAGTATTCTGACGTCAACCTTTATAGTTTTTATGCCGCCTACCCTTTCAAATTCTTTTTCCTGAAGCACTCTGAGCAGTTTAACCTGAAGCGCGGGAGCAAGCTCTCCAATTTCATCAAGGAAGAGCGTACCGTTATTGGCAAGTTCAAAACGTCCTATCCTTGTGTTTATAGCCCCGGTAAAAGCGCCTTTTTCGTGGCCGAAAAGTTCAGACTCTAGAATATCCTTTGGTATAGCTGCGCAATTTAAAGGGACAAACATCTTTTTTGATCGTGAACTATTGTAATGTATCGTCTGGGCAACAAGTTCTTTACCGGTGCCGCTCTCTCCTGTGATAAGGACAGTACTGTCCGTATCAGCAATCTTCTCAATAAATTTAATAACATTTTGTATCGGCAGTGAGTTTCCTATAATCTTGTTGTAACCATATTTTTTCTTAAGTTCTTTCTTTAGCCGTAAGTTTTCCTCCTGAAGTTTGGAAACATCAAGAGCTCTTTTAACTGCAATGTAAAATTCTTCAAGATTAAAAGGTTTTGTAATATAATCAAATGCCCCGAGCTTCATTGCTTCTACTGCAGTCTGCACTGTTGCATGAGCGGTTATTACTATTGAAGGAACATCTATTTTCTCTGAAGCCGTCTCTCTCAGTACATCCATGCCGCTCATACCCGGCATCATCAGATCAAGTAAAAACAGATCGAATTTCTCCTCTTTCAGAAGATTCAGACCTGACTCACCATCTGAGGCTGAAACAACCTCCGAGCCCCTGCTTTCCAGAAAATCTTTTAATAATTCCCGAATGGATTCTTCGTCATCAATAACCAATATGCGCTGCATATGACTATATTGCCATATTATTATAACAACGTCAACACTTTGACGGCTTTTTATGCTATATACTTGTTTAGGGTATAGGTGACTATATTAGTTACTCAGCTCATTGCCAAAGCCCTGTTTCGTCCTTCCCTTTTCGCCCTGTACAGAGCTTCATCAGCCTTTTTAAGAAACATTTCCGATGTTTCAATACTTTCATTTAGCCCTGCTACTCCAAGACTGACAGTGACCTTAACAATTGTGCCATTAAAGTTACTTTCCATTTCCATTACAGCTTTTCTAAACCTTTCCGCTGCCTGTAACGCACCATTGAGTTTAGTTTCAGGGAGCATGCAGCAAAACTCCTCCCCTCCATACCGGAAAAGATAATCCACATTTCTTATTATGGAAAAAATTCTTGAACTGACTGATTTCAAAACAAAGTCACCGCACGGATGCCCATATTCATCATTAACTTTTTTAAAAAAATCTATATCAAGCATTATTATGCTTAATTCTCCGCCATACCTCTTACACCTTTCAAACTCCTCTTTGAGCTTTATTTCCATATATCTCCTGTTATATATGCCAGTAAGCCCGTCCTTCATATTCATCTCAACAAGTTTATGCTCATACACGGCAACTTCCGTCACATCCTGGATATAAATAAATAAATTCTGAATGACATTGTTTTCATCACGGAGAGGACCCATGGCGCAGCTCTGCTGCATATATTCAAAAAGGGTCTCAAAGTAGCTTGTTGATTTAAATGGGAACAGGTAATGATGGAGTTTCTGCGAAAAGAAACAAAAATTTCCAAAAGAAAATACGGATTTGCAACTCCGGTTAAACTTTGGATTGTTCAGATTGGGGAAAATCTCTATAACAGATGATCCAATGATCTTATCTTCGGCAATTCCGCTGTGGATCTCCATCCAGCGATTCCATTTTTGAACTTTGAGATCTCTATCCAGTATGACAAGACCGATATTTATTGCATTAAAAATCTGATTAAATATCATTCATATTCTTTTATGAATAAACGTAAAGCTTCCTTCAGCCATGTAACAGAATCCTGGCTGGTTACTAAAAACAAAAAGCCGCTGACATCACCTTCATCAAAACGGAAGTCGGTCTTTAAAACGATTGCAGTGTTATTCGGATCATACTGTCCCTCTGTAATAGCATCACTACAATCTTTCTCTACAACAACCATTGGCGGGGTATAAGTTACAACGTCTTTAAGCAGTTCGGCGAGCTTACCGACGCAGGCTCCGATGAGGATGTTTCCTACCTCCATCAAAGTTTCTCTCTCAAGTATGTCTATTGGATCAGACTCAAAACCGGATCTTTCATCATGCTGAAGCATATTGATCAATTCTCTCCCGGCCCCGGAAGAAAAAACCAGCAGGGCGTCACCTTTGAATCTGCCCCAGAATTTCTGCTCGACAATACTTATTTTTTTATACTCTTTCACATGGTCTTTGAAATAAGCCGGAAGATCGGGCACCTGCATTATTTTGATAAAAGGCACACTTAAAACCACATGCGTGTCGATGACATCCGCAAGGTCGGCTGCCGACTTTCCAAAGGAAATATTCATTATTTCCTGAAGGATTTCTATTTCTTCATCTGACAGAATTTTTTCTTCCTGCATGTTCATACTAAACCTTTTGCAATGAATCCTTCACCTTCAATAAGGCAGATTGAATGTCCTCTCTTTTTAACGGCTTCTTTAATACCATATAGGCCCCTAATTCCATAACCGTTTTGATCGCTTTCATCTGAACATCGGCAGTGACAACAATAATCATGGCGTTTTTGTCATGATTTATTATCTCCTCAATAGCCTCATAACCCGTCATAACAGGCATAGTCAAGTCCATAAAGGTTACATCGGGTTTTATATCTTTGTATTTTTCAAAACCTTCCCTGCCGTCACCCGCCTCACTAAATTCATATCCCTGGTCTTTTGGCAGACAGCTTTTCAACATTTTCCTTGCAATTGGCGAATCGTCTACAATCAATATTGTTTTTATCATTTTTTTAACAAGAAATAAATTTATATAATGACTATAAATGTTAAATACGGACTTTTCAGCTTATATCTTAAGTTTATTTCTTATACTAAAATTCACTATGGTTACCCGGATAGAGAACTATGTCCTTTAACAGGGTAAACATTTTTTTTAATTGGATATCCTATTGTCAGAAAGGATCAATTTCAGAGATAATCTTTTTATATTTTTTGGATATAATACATTCATTGCTTCCTATAATGTTACTGAAAATATGAAATCCAACCTTAAACAATTATCAAAAAAGGAACTAATCCTGTTTATGCAGAGTCTCGGGCAAAAACCATACAGGGTAAACCAGATTCTAAGCTGGATATATAAAAAAAATATAACATCATTTGACGATATGACCGATCTTTCAAAGGACTTTCGTGAAAGGCTTCAAGCAGTAGCCTTCATAAGCAATCCGGACCTTTTAAAAAGAGAGGTTTCAAAAGACGGCACACAAAAATTTCTATTTGAGCTGGAAGACGGAGAAACCATAGAAAGCGTTCTCATTCCGAATAACAGGGGGGACGATTGCTTTACCCTGTGCATATCGTCACAGGTTGGCTGTGCCTCAGGGTGCAAATTTTGTATGACCGGCAGATTGGGTTTAAAAAGAAATCTTAAAGCTCATGAGATAGTCGACCAGGTTATCGCTGTAAAAAGATTCATTTCACAAATGCCTGCAATTCCCGGCATGTCACCTCTAAAACCGGAAGGCAAAACGGGTAGAATTACGAATATTGTTTTTATGGGAATGGGTGAACCATTCAACAACTTTAACGAGGTCGGCCATGCCCTTTTGAAACTGACTGAACTTGTGGGTTTTTCCAAAAGAAGCATTACTGTCTCCACATCGGGAATAGTCCCTGGTATTTATAAACTTGCCGAAATAAGTCCGGCTGCAAACCTTGCAATATCACTAAATGCTACAACAGATGAGATAAGAAACAGGATTATGCCTATCAATAAAAAATACCCAATTAAGAAACTTATTAAAGCCTGCAGAGAGTTCCCCTTACCCCCAAACAGGCGTATTACTTTTGAGTATGTATTATTAGGTGAAATAAATGATTCCAGAGAAGATGCGCAACGTCTCGTTAATTTGTTGAAAGGCATAAAATCGAAGGTAAACCTGATACCTTTTAATCCTTTTTTTAACTCATCTGAATTTAAACAGTCAATTGAAAGTAAAACGCTGGAATTTCAAATTGTATTAAGAAAAGCGGGCCTGACTGTAATAATCAGAAAAAGCATGGGAGCAGATATTTCAGCAGCATGCGGTCAACTGAAGGCATCGTATAAGGTTATCAAATAATAACTACCCTTCCACAAGTTTCTTCCCCGCCTTATAGGCATCTTCAAGAGCAGTCGGATGTTTCATGATATCCCCCTTTTGATCAACACCTAAATAAAACAGCGTGTTATGTTCCGGAACACTGATGGTCCTGAAAAAGGCCTTTGCGCAGGCTTCACCACATTGAATACCTATATCTTTTTTCATTCCGCCCACAAGTAATAGAAGCCCTTTTCTTCCAAATTGTCCGCCTTCAATAGGCCGCTTTAACAGATATTTTTCACACCAGATACTCTGACATCTGTCTATCATAATCTTTGTCTGTGCGCTGAGGGCAAAGAAAAATATCGGAGAGGCAAGAATGATTCTATCGGCAGTCCTTATTGCATCATAAATGAGACCCATCTCATCATCAAAAACACACTTGCCTGTTTCATTACAGCTGCCGCAATCCTGACAGGGCTTAATCTTCATCAAATTGAGATTAAATACCTGGGCAGTTATTCCTGCATCCGCAATACCTTTTACTGCTTCTTTTAACAGAAGTTCCGTATTCCCGTTTTTTCTCGGACTGCCGCAAAAAACAACTACGTTCATATTTAGCTTTCCTAAATAAATCACCTTATCGTCGTAACCATTCAGTTACGGGTGGATTGGATAATTCCCCTCTTTGGAAAAGAGGGGTTAGGGGAGATTTTATAGAATGAATTTAAATAATCCCCCCTTGCCCCCCTTTTCCAAAGGGGGGTAATAACCACCCGTAACTGAATGGTTACTTATCGTCTAATAAACAGGATATCACATCAAGAAAAGATATGTCTTAACCGGCAGGATTATAAAACGATTTTTTATTAAATTACTTTCTCAATAACTCTTACAAAGGCATTAACCATCCGGGAATCAAACTGAGTGCCGGCACATACTTTAAGCTCTGCAATCGTATCATCTGCTGAATTGGCTTTCTTGTATGCTGTCTTTGACATCATTACATCATAAGCTTCTGCAATAGCAATAATCCGGGCCCCATAAGGTATAGTGTCTCCTTTAAGGCCGTAAGGATAACCATTTCCGTCATATCTTTCATGATGGTGTAAAATCAAAGGCAGTTCTTTCTGAAATAATTTTGTTCTTTCAATTAGTTTAACGCCTATATTGGAGTGTCTTTTTATCTGGTTGTATTCCTTATCAGTTAATTTATCCTTCTTCCTCAAAATATTCGATTCAATTCCAACCATACCTATGTCATGAAGTAATGCAGCACGCTTAATTACATTAACTTCTTCTTCCGATAATGCTAATTCTATGCTCAATTTCTCCGCGTAACGGCTCACCCTCACAGAATGCTCATTTATATAGACCCAACCGCTTTCGATTTCACGCAATATGTCGTGTGCAGATTCAATGCAGGTTTCTTTGATATTTTCGTTTATGGTATAAAATCTGCTGTAGAATTCTTCCATCTTTTTCGCTTCTTCCTTGAGGCTAAGCGTATCTTCCGACTCAATTTCACCAAAGTAACAGACGTTGTTTCTTCCCCTCCACTTGGCACGATAAAGCGCCTTGTCCGCATTTGCAATCAGATCCTCATCACTGACAACATTGTTATCCGATGTAGATGATATACCCGCACTTATAGTAACTGTCTCAGAAATCTTATCTTTAGTAAAACTATTGTTCATAAAAACCATACGGATTCTTTCACCCAGAATAAATGCACCCTCTAAGTCCGTATTCGGCAGGATGGCAAAAAATTCCTCACCCCCGTACCGGGCAACAAAGTCTGTATCTCTAACTAGTCTTTTAAGAATCCGGGCCGACTGGGCAATAACGAAGTCTCCAAATTGATGCCCATAATTATCATTTACATTCTTGAAGTGATCAAGATCAATCATTATGCAGGAAAGTTGCTGTATATGCCTCTGTGATTTCTTAAATTCATTTCTCAAAACTTCACGAAAATGACTATGGTTATATAATCCTGTAAGTCCGTCTCGGATCGCCAGCTTTTCCAGTCTCTTAAAGGAATCTCTTATATCATTTTCCAGTTTTTTCCTCTGCATTACTCTTTGAATGGCACGGTTCAATGCAACAGTTTTAACTTCTCCTTTAGTTAAATAATCATAAGCCCCCTGATCCATGGCTTTAACGCCCAATTTTTCTCTGCCCTCTGCAACAATCATGATAACCGGCACGCCCAATTTCCTTTTAATTATCTCCTGAACCATCTTGATTCCTTTTGCCCCCGGAAGGTCCTGATCTACTAATAAAAGATCAAAAGCATTATCACTCGCCTTATTAAGGGCATCCGAACCAGAATTGGCCGTGTCAATTTTATATATTATGTCATCATTGCCTAATGTTGATTTGATAATATCTATTGAAGGAGAACTATTGTCCGCTACCAAAATGGATATTTTTGCCTTTGACATAATTAATCTTTCTTTTCTTGAAAGAGTGATGAGTTTTACAGTTGTTAAATGTTTAATTTAATAATATAAAAGGATACCTTCAGAAATTGAATTATTATTTATTATAGCTTCTATAATTATTTACATCAACTGTAAAATTAACAAACATTAAGTATGGAATCATTGACAAAGATCAAGCATTCCCACTATCATATTTTTTTATAATTTCTCAAGATAGCCATAACAATATAAAATTTTATTCATGTTGATAAAAATTGTCAATATAAAAGTTAAATAAATAATTTACAAATCGGTTGCACTTAAAATTATATCCTATATCATAACATGTTAAATTTTTGATAAATTAACCCAGATAATGCTGACATTACTCAATAATTTTTCTGTTATATTATGCATATGGCTTTGAATAAAAAATGGATTCGACATGAAAATAATTGACGGGATAGAGAATATCAAGAAGAAATTGCCCTACCCTATACTGACACTCGGTAATTTTGACGGGGTACATCTTGGTCATCAAGCCATCTTCCGTATGTTGAATGAAAGAGCCCGGAAAAAAAATGGAACCTCCATAGTCTACACATTCGTACCCCATCCGTTAAGTGTGATTGCGCCGGAAAGAGCTCCCAAATTACTTTCTACTTACAAGGACAAACTAAAACTTATAGAAGAATCCGGAATAGACGTTATTATATGTGCAAACTTTACAAAAGCGTTTGCTAACATCAGCGCTGAAGACTTTGTTAAGGAAATTCTTTATAAAACTCTGGGGGTAAAGGAAATATTCATTGGCCCAAATTACTTATTTGGCAAGGGAAGAAAAGGTTCTCCTGAACTGTTAAAGAAACTTAGTAGAGAATGCGGCTTTAGTGTGACTGTAATAGATGAAATAATGTTAAACAATTCAACACTGAGCAGTTCCAAAATTCGTACGCTAATTGCAAAAGGCAAGGTTGATGAGGCAGCTAAATTCCTGGGGAGGCAATATTCCGTTGAAGGCATAGTAGTTGAAGGGGCAAAAAGAGGTAAAAGCCTTCTCAATACCCCAACTGCGAATCTGCTGACTGCAAATGAACTTCTTCCAAAAGATGGTGTTTATGCAGTGACTGTTGATGTAGATGGAAAATTATATAGTGGAGCCACAAATATAGGTCATAACCCGACATTCGAAGACAAAAAATTCAGTTTCGAGACTCATATCCTTGATTTTGACGGGCAGCTTTTGGGAAAAACTTTAAGGATATATTTCATTAAACGGATAAGAGATGAAATGAAATTTTCAAGCGTGGAAGAACTCGGAACCCAGATGAGAAAAGACATTGAAGAGATAAGAAATATTCTTAAAACAATAAACAGATAACTATTTTTGCCGGGGTTCCCTTTAAATTAAGAATTTTATTCCATGGCTCACTCCAATTAGTTCAAAGGCGCAAAAGCATCCCTATACTTAAGCAGTGCATTGAACATTGGAACTTTTGCACTTCCATAGTTTTGTTTTTTAACCTGTCTTTCCTTTAATTCTTTTTCGCGCTAAAATATTTATGAGGTTACAACATGAAAGATAAATCCGATCTCGGATTAGATGAAGAACTGGACGTTAGAGATCATCAGGAAGTAAAATCTCCGCCATTATATAAGGTCTTCCTTTTGAATGATGATTATACTACTATGTAATTTGTTGTTCATGTTCTCGAAAATATATTTCACAAATCTCATGTAGAAGCCACACGAATAATGCTTCACGTCCACAAAAATGGAAAGGGCCTTGCAGGCATATATACACATGAAATAGCAGAGACCAAAATAGCCACTGTTCATAAAATCGGGCAGCAAAGCGGTTTTCCGCTTCAGTGCGCTATGGAGAAGGAATGATCAACAAAGAACTTGAAATAACTATAGAGGCTACTGTTCGGGACGCGGAAGCGCGGCGTCATGAATATCTTACAGTAGAGCATATTCTCTTCGCCATCCTCCATGATGAATGGGGCATTGATATTATTTCAAACTGCGGCGCTGATGTTGAAAAGCTCAAATTAGAGTTAGAAGATTTTTTTGATAAAAAAGTTTCAAAGTTTCCAAAGGATTCAGAAGGCTATCCGGAGCCCACGATTGCATTCAGACGTATTTTCCAGACAGCATTAAACCATGTCAGAGCATCTGAAAAACCGGAGGCTGATGCAGGCGACATTCTGTCAGCCATCTTTCTGGAAAAGGAATCCCATGCTGTCCATTTTCTTTTGTCAGAAGGTTTAACACGTATCGACGTTCTGAATTATATTTCACATGGGATATCAAAGGCAGTAGATGAACCTTTGGAAGAAATTCCTCTTGAGAAAGAAAGCATACCTGTTAAAAAACAGACTTTCAAGAAAGACCCTTTAACACAATTTACAATCGAACTGGTACAAAAAGCGGCTGATGGAGGCATTGATCCCCTTGTTGGCCGTGAAAAAGAGCTTAAAAGAATCATTCAGATCCTTTGCAGGCGCAGAAAAAATAATGCCGTGCTTATAGGCGAACCGGGAGTAGGCAAGACCGCTGTCGTCGAAGGTCTCGCTTTAAATATTCATAAAGGTGAAGTTCCTGATCTCCTTAAAAATGCCCGTATTTTTTTGCTTGACATGGGCGGACTGCTTGCCGGAACAAAATACAGGGGCGACTTTGAAGCGCGTCTAAAATCTACTGTAAAAAAACTCGAATCAATGCCCAATGCAATCCTGTTCATTGATGAGATACATACAGTTGTAGGAGCAGGCTCAACAAGCGGCGGTTCTATGGATGCTTCAAATATTCTTAAACCCATATTAAATACCGGAAAGTTACGCTGTATCGGCGCAAGCACTTATGAGGAATACAAAAACTATTTTGAAAAAGACAGGGCCCTTTCAAGGCGTTTTCAGAAAATTGAGATCTATGAGCCTGACGCAAAAGAAACATTTCAGATACTCAAAGGTTTAAAGTCCTATTATGAAGAACACCATGGGGTGAAATATACGGATACGGCATTAAGGGCTGCTGCTGATCTTTCTGCAAAATATATAAATGATAAATATCTCCCCGACAAAGCGATTGATGTTATTGATGAAGCAGGGGCCATGCTTAAGCTTTCACCTTCTTATGAACGCAAAAAGACAGTGGGGCAAGCTGAGGTTGAATCTGTTGTTTCAAAGATTGCAAAGATACCAAAGCGTAATGTCTCAACATCGGATATGGACAAACTGAAAAAGCTCGAAGACGAATTGAAAAAGACGGTTTTCGGACAGGAAGAGGCAATCCATTCCCTCGCCTCTTCAATCAAGAGAACGCGTGCAGGGCTTGGATCCCCTGAGAAACCCATTGGATCATTTTTATTCTCAGGTCCGACAGGCGTCGGAAAGACCGAGGTATCCAAAACAATAGCCTCTGTTCTCGGTATCCAGTTTACACGATTCGACATGAGTGAATATATGGAAAAGCATACGGTGGCCCGGTTAATCGGGGCGCCTCCGGGCTATGTAGGATTTGATCAGGGAGGACTGCTGACCGATGCCGTAAGAAAATATCCTTACAGTGTCCTTTTGATGGATGAGATCGAAAAGGCCCATCCGGATATTTTCAGCATCCTGCTTCAGGTAATGGATTATGCTACATTGACTGACAATAACGGGAAAAAGGCAGATTTCCGGAATGTAATTCTCATCATGACCTCAAATGCCGGAACTAATGAAATGAGCAAAGACACTATCGGCTTCGGGGATAGAAGCAGGGACACACGTTCAAAAGGCAAGGACGCAATTAACAGGCTCTTCAGCGCTGAATTCAGGAACAGGCTTGACTCTACTATCACGTTTAATTCACTGACACCGGATATAATGAAGAAGGTTGTCGACAAATTTATAAACGAACTGCAGCAGCAATTAAGCCAAAAGAAAGTACGTATTGCTCTTTCAGACAAAGCAAGAAACTGGCTTGCCGAGCACGGCTACGATCCTCAATTCGGAGCCAGGCCCTTGGGAAGACTTATCCAGACCGAGATTAAGGATGTTTTATCAGAAGAAGTGCTGTTCGGTAAACTCTTCAAAGGCGGAAGAGTTACTATTGATCTGGATAAAGACAAGCTGAGTTTTGTTTATTCACAAAAATGAATTAGCGAGTAGCTTAAATATGAAAATACTTTATTTACAAAATCCCCCTTCATCCCCCTTTTCTAAAGGGGGATTTTTTTTAGTCCCCCTCTTTGGCAAAGAGGGGTTAGGGGAGATTTTCTAAATGCCAGTCTTCAGACTCCCGGACGAACACATCTTCCCGCCTCCTGAACTTGCAGAAGACAACGGTCTTCTTGCAGTGGAAGGGGATCTCAGTGAATCTCGCCTTCTACTTGCATACTCAATGGGGATTTTCCCTTGGTACTCAGAAGACGATCCCATTCTATGGTGGTCTCCTGATCCGCGCCTGGTACTGTTTCCAGGTGAATTGAAGGTATCCAGGAGCCTGAAACAGACAATTAAAAAGCAGGGGTTCAGCGTTACTCTGGATACGGCGTTTGAAGATGTCATTATCAATTGCGCTTCAGTTCATCGGAAAGATGACGGCGGCACATGGATTACTGATGACATGATGGAAGCATACATACGTCTCTATCGATCAGGTTTTGCTCACTCCGTAGAAGTTTGGTTTGATAAAAAACTCGTTGGCGGACTCTATGGGGTATCGCTGGGTTCTGCATTTTTTGGTGAATCCATGTTTACAAAAAAAAACAATGCATCAAAAGTTGCATTTGTAACACTTTTCAATCAACTCGTGAGCTGGAAATTTTCGTTAATTGATTGCCAACTCACTACACCGCATCTTATCAGCCTCGGGGCCAGGGAAATACCGCGAATCGAATTTTTGGAACTACTGAAATCAGCTTTGCTGAAAAGTACAAAAAAAGGGAAATGGACACTGGAGGATCAATTAAATTTTGTACAACCGGCCTAGCAAGTATCGCTCAATTCAGATTATAAATACATCTCAGGCTGGATATTCAAATCTTCCTGAAATTCATATCCAACGATCCTGTCCCCTCCACCCTTACCGGCAGTATGAGAGAGATCAATGTCATAGGGTACTAAAATATATCTTTCGTACTTTTTATTGTAAATAACGCGTATAACCGGCTGCAGCATATTATCTTCACTGTGACTTGTAACAACACCGATCAAGCCGCTTTCCAGACATACAAGTGAGCCTACAGGATAAATACCTATACAACGGATAAATTTCTGGACCAGCTCTTTATTGAATTGAGTATCGCTCCATTCATAGATCATCCGGAGCGCCTGCGTCGGCGCAATCTTGCGTCTATAACATCTTTTGGTTGTCAATGCATCATATACGTCAATAATAGCAATGGCCTGCCCGGCATAAGAAATTTTATCCCCCTTTAAACCATTCGGGTACCCTGATCCATCTGACCTTTCATGATGCTGATAAGCCGTTATAATTGAAGTTTCGGTAATGCCCTCCGTTTTTTCAAGTATGCTCCGCCCATACTGTACATGGCCTTTGATTACATTGAACTCTTCCCCGGTTAATTCCCCTTCCTTTGTCAAAATATTTATTGGAACATTTATTGCTCCGATATCATGCAGCAGCGCACCGACCCCGACTTCTCTCAGCAGCTGAGAATCAAAACCCAGGTGTTTGCCGAATGCAACCATCAGAGTGCATACATTTATGGAATGACTATATAAATATTCATCGGCCTTCCTGAGTCTTCCAAGTCCTGTAAGGGCATTATTATTCCTTAGTATCGAAACAAGTATATCATCAACAGTATGTTCCACTGTTTCCTTATCAATCCGATTACCTGACTTAATATCACTCATTACTTTCTGTACTGTCAGCATTGACTCTTTTTTTATCATTTTCGCTTTGATGATTTCTATTTCTATCGGGGCAGGTTTGATTTTCTCGAAATTAATTTTATCCGTCTTATTATGTTCTTCATGTCGATCATGTTCTTTGAGGTTTCCTTTTTCTTCCTTATCGACTTCTTCTTCCGATGGCGCGCCTTCAACATCCCGTCCCTTGTCGGTGTCAATATAAAGCTCGCGGATGCCGAACTTGATGATTTTTTCAATAATATTATTGTCTTTTACCTTTAAGCTGCTTCCAAAAAAAGGGTGGTCCAGCCAGCTGCAATTCAGGTCATGTACATACATGCCCGGTTTTAATTGATCAACTTTAATTTTTTTTACCATGATTAATTATCCAGAGGTTTACCCATGTTTTGATCTTGATCATTTATTTATCTTATCGGAAGCTGCAGGGTGGTTCTTGAGTGAATAAATCCTATTTGAATACTGATAGTTGGCGCAGGATATTCCGCTCTCTTGCACTCCTTATCTTCAGGACTATTAGATTGCGACACTTTTTATGTGACATTTATAAGAAAGTATTTTACAATAATGAATCTTACAGGAGGAGAGAAAATGGATATAGAGGAAATAAGCGGGCCGCGAGTACCTGCTGTCATCCATCCCTCAATAACAGCAGATGAAGCAGGGCCTGTACAGGCAGAGAACCGGGTCTCACACATAAAAGCAAGAACGAGCCCCTATGAAGATCTTCAGAGATGGATCATTGAAGACAGGGTGACCATATCCCCCGAAGCACGCCGGAAATATAAACAAATGCACATGGCCAAGAAAAATAACAGCCACTGAATCAGGATTATCTCCACAATACTTCTCTACTATTAAGTTTACTTTTCAGTTGCATTAAATTATCGTGGTTGTTTTTTCCCTGATCCTTGTATTACTCTTTAATGGAACTTCTAACATCAGTATAAATAACTTATGTATAACGAATACTTTGGATTACAAGAATCACCTTTCTCCATTGCCCCGGATCCCCGTTACCTCTACATGAGCAAAGAGCACCGGGAGGCATTGGCGCATCTGGTATATGGATTCAACAGCGACGGAGGATTTGTATTGCTCACAGGTGAAGTCGGGACAGGCAAAACCACCGTCTGCCGCTGTCTGCTGGAACAAACTCATGATAATACATCCATTGCTTATATTCTTAATCCAAAACTAACTGTACCGGAACTTCTGGCAACAATCTGTGATGAATTAGGGATTAAGTATCCCAAAGACAATTCCAGCATAAAAGTTTTTGTAGATCTGATTAATGCCTATCTGCTTGATTCCCATACCCAGGGCCGCAAGGCAGCGCTCATTATCGACGAAGCGCAAAATCTTAGTTCAGAAGTCCTTGAGCAGCTGAGACTGTTAACTAATCTTGAAACAAATCAGACAAAACTGCTGCAGATAATTCTGATCGGACAACCTGAGCTCAGGGACAAATTGTCAAAACCGGATTTAAGGCAGCTATCCCAGCGGATAATTGCCCGTTATCATTTAGGAGTTCTGTCCAGGAAAGATGTCGGCGCTTATGTGTCACATCGTTTGTCTATTGCGGGACTGCAAGATCAATTGTTCCCCGGTCCGACTATCAATAAGCTTTATCGCCTGAGTGGAGGGGTGCCGAGGTTAATCAACGTATTATGTGACAGGGCTCTTCTCGGCACATACACCCTGAATAAAAAGCTTGTCAATACATCAACGTTGAAAAAAGCGGCGCGCGAAGTATTTGGAGAATTAACATCCCGGAGACCCGGACAATACAGGCAGGCAGCAACATGGATAATTTCTGCTCTTATCATTATTGCAGTCGGAGTCGTACTGGCGGCAACTTATTATAAAGATAATTCACATCACAAAGATAAATCGCAAGTGACAACAGGTTACGAGAAAGTAGAACCTGACATCACAGAAACCTTACAGGTAAAAAATTTACATTGGCCGGATGGCCAGCCGATAAGCAAAAGCAGTGAAATGGCGTTCGGGGAGCTTTTTAAACTCTGGGGCGTCCCTTATCAGCCGGCGAATAATGTCACCGGATGCGATCAGGCCGAAGCCGGCGGCCTGAAATGTTATAAAAGCCTCGGTAATTTAAACCGTCTCCGAAACTTAAACAGACCCGCAGTGCTCAAGCTTTCCGACAGTGAGGGAAATCAGTATTATGCTGCATTAACTGCCATGGAGGGAGATTCAGCCAAAATAATCGTCGGTGCGGAAACGAGAGAAGTTTCTCTTAAAGATGTCGAGTCATTCTGGCCCGGCGAATATACCTTGTTATGGCATCCTCCGGCTGATTTCAAAGATGTTATCAAGCCGGGTGTGCAGGACCCTGTAGTTCAATGGCTTGACAAGCAGCTCACACTATTTGAGGGGGGAACGAATAAGCCCCGCGAAAATCTACAGTATGACGATGAGCTTGTAAAGCAGGTGAAAATATTCCAGCTCGCTAAAGGTCTGATGCCTGACGGGATGGTAGGGATTCAAACAATGATTCATCTCGGCTCGGCTGACGGCAATGATAAACCTACATTAGTTGAAAAGCAAAGGGACCGATAGAAATGTCATTTATACTTGATGCCCTGAAAAAACTGGAACAAAAACGTCAGCAAGGCACAGTCCCTGACCTGATGACCATTCATGCAGCTGAACGTCAAAAGTCTGAGAAAAGCAAAATATGGCCCTATGTTGTCCTG
>CAYMUX010000048.1:0-25013 GCA_964393845.1 uncultured Nitrospiraceae bacterium | reverse complement strand
TTTCCGTATATAAATGACTTGAACTTTTCTATCTTATTTAGTATCGTCTTTATTATAGTAACGGCATTAAATTAAAATACATCTTAAGCATTTAATTAGCTGTAATATAAAGGAAATATCATATTTTAACTTAAGTTATTTATTGCCGTTACTATAGCATTGTTTCTTCCTCTCAGGTGTGATTTTCGGCAAATTATTATACCCGAGTTCGGAAACAATGCTGTTTTATTTTGTCCTTGTCTGAAGGGCCGCAGAGACTCTACTGTACTCTCGAAGGCCCGTAAGATAACTCCTATGTACTTCTGCTGTTCTTTGTAAAATTGCTTTTCTGCTATTTGGACTACGTAACCCTATTTGTCTACTTTTTTGCCCACAGATTCAGCCGAAGAACCACTATATTGATCTATTGCTTTGTCAGTAAGTCCTTTGGAACGATATGCTAAACCAAGGTTACGGTGGGCCCTCTCCTTCTGAGGGCTTTTTTGAACAACGTCCTGCCATAGACTAATTTCATCTTTCCAGACATTATTTCTCGCATAAGTTGTTCCGGCCAATAAAAAAACAATCAGGGCAAGCATACCGAATATTAATTTCTTTATGTATTTGAACCTGTCATTCAGTCTTTCCATAACAACAAACATCATCGCTACAACTAACAGAAAAATGCCTATAGACGGCAAATACATACGGTGTTCAAAGATTACGTCCACTATTGGGATAAAACTTGATTCAACGGACAATGTAATGAAGAACCACAGTACGCAAAAAAATATTAACCTTGTTAAAGGCTCATCATTTCTGAATCGATAAAAAAGAAATGCCGCTATAGTTATAGTCATCAAAATAACCAGTGACGATAAAAACACTTCCGTATTAACTGAACTGATTACAGGATAATCATAATCAAGGTTCTGGTTAATCGGAAGAAAGACAAGTCTTATATATGTCATTATTACCGTAGATTGCGTAAACAGGTAATCCATTCTTGACATATCCGTCTGCTCTCTGGTTGATTGACTTATATCGCTGATCAACTCCCCAAGAGGTTTATCTATCTCGACAAGTGTTAAAGGGATAATGAGTATTGTAAGGAGAACAGGGACAAGATACAGCAATCTTCTTTTTAAATTTCCCTTAAAAAAAACCAATTCATAAGCTGCAATCATAATTGGAAGAGTAAATGATATTTCCTTTGTCTTCATAGACAGAACAGCCGAGAGAATTGAAATTACATAAAAGACATTACGTTTAATTCCACCGGCTTTAACTGTCTGAGCAGATCGAGCTTTATGCTGTTTTGAAGTATTCAACTTCGGCGAATAAGAATCTGGATCGTTTACCAATTTCCATTTTATATACGACACTAATGAAAAGAGATAGAACATTACTGCAATGGAAGTAACTCTCTGCCATATATATGTAACAGCCTGCGTCTGAAGCGGATGACAAGCAAAAACCACAGACGTAAAAAACGCAATCTCTCCGGCATGATCTTTTATTTTCAATCTACTTAGGAATGGTGTTTTAAAAGTAAGAAGAACAAGGCAATAAACAAGCAAGGCATTAATAACATGCACCAGGAAATTCAGCACATGATATCCAGTAACATTCAGATCATGCAATCTATAATTTAAAGCTAACGTTAAAAATCCGACAAATCTCTGTTTATATATCTCGTAATAGAAACTCCCTTCAAATTGCTTTGCTGTCGATGGTTGAAAATAATAGGTGAGGTTATTATATGAAAGGCTTATCATCAAACTGGAATGGAGAATTAAAAGAGTTGGAGTATGCAAGAAGACTAAAAACTACGATCAAGAGTGTGTGAATAAATGCTTTCTTCAATGCTCTCTTTTTTTTTAAACGTACCATTTTATACTCCAACGGCTTTGGCCAGCTGGTTTTCTCAAATGGCTCTGTTTGACATTCTAATTTTTTAAATTAAAAACCGGAAATTGCTTCTATAATAACATGTATATATTAAATACGTGCATCATTTGGTGAGAATTTATATGCACCCTATCTATTTTATTTGGATTCAAACCTTCTAATTTAAATGAGGCAGTGCCTTATAGCCCTGCCTCATTTAAATTAATACATTTTCAATAACTTGCTTATGTCAGGTTTTCCAGCAAGTAAATAGCATTCATGACAATAGGATAAATCTGATTTTGTGCATCACAAGTTACCAGCCAATCGTTCTTGTCCGGTGCACCTGGGCTGGATGCAGCGCAACCGTCTGTCTTACCCAAAACATCGTTTCTCAATTTATCCAGCGCATCTTGATAAAGTCCCTGATCGATTAGGTCAAGGGCAGCATTGATTTTATTGGTAAGAGCGTTTTTTAAATTTTCATTTTTAAAAACATTATTATCAAGATTGTTTATCCTTACTATAGCATCCTGCAGAGTCTGGGTTATAGCATCTTGATAACTGATAGCCATTACCGTTATATTGCTTTTGTCACTATCTTCAAAACCGTCATTAACAACAAGACTGACAACATATGTTCCCGGAATATCGGCAACAAAATCTGTCTGTATATCTGTCGGCTGATTGATTGCAGAGGTACTGCCATCAGGCTTTGTCACAATGCTCCAGCTATATGTAATAGGATCCAAGTTGGCATCAAAACTTAAACTGCCATTCAGATGAACAGTTTCTCCCTGACCTACCGACTGATTATTTCCGGCATTAGCTACGGGTTTCAAATTATCAAAGCTGACCAGAACTGAATCTTCATTTGAGGCTCCGAAAATATCGGTAACAACGATGCCCAGGACAAAATTACCATGGATATCCGCAACAAAGACGGGATTACATGCAGTCGGATTAGTGAAGGTCGCATTGCTTTCTGCAGGTTTTTCAATGAATGACCATAGATAATTGATTTCATCACCTTCTTCATCATAGCTTTGGCATCCATTGAGCTGAACGATTGATCCTATCTGTATAATAGCTTGATCGACTCCGGCATCAGCAACGGGCGGAACATTGTAAGTGCTTATCAAAACCTCATCTGCCGCGCTTGAAAGTCCAAGGGTATCAGTGACAGTTAATTTGACAAGATAATCACCAAGAAGATCGGGAGTGAACGTAGGATTAACAAAAGTGCCACCCGATAATTCGGCTGCGCTTCCCTCCGGTTTTGAAATGATCTGCCATAAATAGGCCAAAGGATAGTTTTCATCCGGATCTGAACTTACCGTTCCATTCAATGTTACGAGGTTCCCCGGATGTACCGACTGATCGGTACCTGCATTAGCCAGAGGAGGCCGGTTGACATTAGTTCCTATTTTCATAACAAAAGCGTCCCCATATCCCGCAGTATTTGGTTGAAAAGCATTTACTACCGGAAATCCTTCACCGGATCCTGCTATATAAATATTTTTAGAATCATCTACAATAAGACCATTCGCGTACCCCTGACCGAGAAAAGATGAGTAGACAAACGCATTGCCTGATTCATTAATAATAGTTACAAATGGTTGCCATCTACCTCCCATGTATGATGATATGGGATTTCCCACCAAAGGGAAGTCGGAAGAAGTTGTCTGTCCCGCAACATAAACATAGCCGAAATCATCAACTTCTATATCATTACCTATATCAGAGTAAGTCCCTGCAATGTATGTGGAATAAACAAGTGCATTTCCATCTGGATTAATTTTGGTCACAAACGCGTCGTAAACCTGTCCCCCTAAATGCTGCTGGATCGGATTATTTACTGGAAAATCCGATGACGATGTGTAACCCGTCAGATAAACGCTTCCTGTATCGTCAACTGCTATGCCATATCCCTGGTCATCGAGACTGCCGCCCAGGTACGAGGAGTAAACCAGTGAGTCTCCCGCAAGGGCCAATTTTACTACAAAAGCATCAATCTGTCCTCCGCCAAATGCTGCCTGAAGCGCATTCATAACAGGGAAATTAGATGATGTAGTACTACCGACAACAAAGGCGAAACCCGCATTGTCGACCACAATACCGTAGCCTGTTTCATAACGGCTTCCGCCGAGATAAGTTGAATATACGAAGGCATCTCCTGCAGGACTAATCTTGGTGACATAAGCGTCTGAACTATCTCTATTCTGACTCGGCTTGTAACACCCCGGTGTTGTGGGGAAATTCAGTGACGACGTCGTGCCTGTCACATAGGCGCTTCCAGTCTCGTCTATATCGATGCCATAACCGTAATCATCATATTGTCCCCCTACAAACGTCGAATAAAGAAGCTCACCTGAAGGACCAAGCTTTACAACAAAGGCATCCCTTCCTCCGCCGGATACCTGCTGGATCGCACCTTGTGTTGTAGGGAAATTGCTCGAATATGTTGTCCCTCCAATATAAGCATTTCCGTCCCCATCAACAACTATCCCTTTGCCGACGTCATAATTATCTGAACCGCCGATAAATGTAGAGTATATCAGTGCATTTCCCGACGGATTAAATTTTGTAACAAATACGTCGTAGCCAAAAGGAATATATTGTTGAAGCTCACTCTGCACAGGAAAGTTGGAAGACATTGTCTCACCGCTTACATAAATATTACCTGAACTGTCTACGGCTATATCTTCGCCTGTGTCAATATGACTACCTCCAAGATATGTAGAATAAAGAACAACCGGGTCTATCACAACCGTATGTTCCTTGTTATATGATGCAAGCTGGAATCCAAAAGTATTATTGTCAAACAACTTATAATTTCCTGCCACTTCAACTTTTTCGCCGTCAATTACCTGATATATGTACGGTTTTTTATGGATAAAGCTATCAGCGTCGACTTCAACACGGAGACTCCCGTCATCTAAAATTTTGAGCGCACTGATTCCTTCGTATGAGAATCTTACTCGTGAAGGGTCGGCCCCAGGCCTAACAATAATGTCATACTCAAGCAATTCATTATTGCCATAATATCTAATATCAATATTCTCATAGACATCCTTATACTTTACAGCTCCGTATACAGGGATTCCGGTTTTCCAGTTCTTTTTATCATTTCCGATAAAAAAGTTCATTTTGCCAGGGATACTTTCTCTCCTATAATGTCCGGGCATTCATTACCATTAACAGGCGTCAATTTGATAGCATGCGGCTCTTTATCCTTTAACAAGAGTAGATGTATACTGTCATTCGCAAAGAATATCGAGTGACCCGCGCCCTTTTCAAAATACTTAAAGCTCTCATTTATCTGCCCCTCGTTTTTTACAAATTGCAATGGTTGATTCAAGTAGGTTTTAAAGGTTTGTGCCTTAATCGTCCCTTCGACTGCTTCTGCATTTCCTTTGATAACTATACTTGCACATAAAATTAAAAAGTATATGAACACAAAAAATTTACGCCTTGATATCATCTTCATTAATTCCTCCTGTTATATTTTTAGTAATACGAACTTTAATGTTAAAACACACCCCTCCTTTCCGCCTTGATTTACAAGGCCAGTTCTGATTTAATTAAGAGCCCTTATTCTTTTCACCCGATATCTCAACTTCTACCGCCTCACCAGGAGTATCTATCTCTGCAACCTCATAAGGTATCCCGGGATCAGTTATATCTATTACTATTATCCCATTGAACAATCCGGCTGCCAGATAGGTGTAATCGCCTCTCTTATTAAAACAATGAACTTGATTAAGAAAATTAATAGCTATTAAATATAACTTTGTTTGAGGTGGAAGTCACCTGTAATTTCTTACAGGTATCTTACTTACCATGATCCGTAGGCAATAAAAAAGCACCTCCATTGGAGATGGCTTGAAAGCTTAACGGAGACAAGCCATAATGAATTGCTGAAATTCACTAAGGAGGTGCAATATGTAGATATAAAGAGCGAGGCAGCGCCTCGCCCCTACTTAGTTGACTGTCACCTTCACCTTGTCTACACCGGAATTGCCTGTTTGGGGATCGTATGCATAAATGATAATCTCGTATTGACCTTTTTCCTTCACAGTCGCCTCTCCCTGAAAGGCGCTGGGCCCTGTAAATTTCATTGCAAAAGAATCTACAATCTTGCCTTCGTGCTTGACCATGGCCTTGATTTCATACTTATCGGAGTCCCATAACCCGCCCGGGGTTAAGTGGCATCCTCATATCATAGCTATTTGAGCATTTATGTGGATCGCAGCGCTGCTGCCGCTCAGTTTTACTTCTTCAGGGGACTTTGCAATAACAGAGAAACCGGGCACTTCGATAATGACTCCATCTCCGACAATATCTTTGCCGGGAATCAGCCACATCTGCGTTGAGCTCTTTATCATGTTTGTCTTGTCGATGTACGGGGCCTCGACATCAATGGTTATCAACATTGGTTCTGCGATGTCAATGGATGTTTCAAACATAGCGGCCCCATCCGCAATTTTCCCGAACCTTATTTTCGGCTCAAGCATGATTTTGTTTGTGTCGCCCGTATCTCCGGCCGTTAAGCCCTCGGAAAGGACCTTGCCTGTTTCGCTGTCTTTGACAACAACATGAGCTCCGCCCATCTTCGTTCCAACAAACTTCGCGTCCTTTGACTTTGCCCTGATAACAAGCTTTGTCTGGACAGCTTCGGAAATACCAAAGGACAGGACACCTGCCATAAGTATCCAGAATAAAAGCACTCTTCTCATATTTTTCCTCCTTTAATAAAATAGTTATTTAATGCAGAACGGTTTATCGGCCTGCTTTATCAATAAAGAGTTTATCAGTATTCGTGTCGGTATTCAATTAATTTCTTGAAGAATAATGGGAGATTAATATATTATTTAAAAATCTTATTATGCGTAATTCACGGCCAACTTTTTACTCAATGATCAAAACCGGAATCAATCCCCGCCATTCCGTTCATAAAACTCTTCATGGAAAAGGGGAGAACTCATGTATAACCTTGTAAGCTTTGCCGGAATATTTATTTTGATGGCCTTTGCATGGACCCTTTCGGCTGACAGGAAGGTCATCAACTGGCGCGTTATTATCTGGGGAACGATCATACAACTGGTTTTTGCGCTTTTCATATTCGTAGTGCCTGCCGGGTCGAAATTATTTCTGTTTATCAACGATGCCCTGGTGAAAGTGATCGATGTCGCAGGCGCGGGTACAAGGTTCATCTTCGGCAGACTTGCGCTTCCTCCAGGGGCCAAGGATGAATGGGGCGGGGAATCGTTGGGGTTTATCTTTGCATTTCAGGCCCTGCCGACAATAATATTTTTCTCAAGCTTAATGGGCATACTCTATTACGTGGGATTCATGCCGTGGCTCATCGGGATATTTGCAAAGACCTTTACACGGCTGATGAGAATAAGCGGCGCAGAGTCTTTGTGCGCGGCCAGCGAGATCTTCGTAGGCATTGAATCGTCAACCGCGATCCGGCCGTACCTTGAGAAAATGACCCTCTCGGAATTCTGCACTGTCCTCACAGCGGGAATGGCGACCGTTGCGTCAAGCATATTGGCAATCTATATCCTGATCCTTCAGAAACAGTTCCCGACTATAGCAGGCCATTTAGTATCGGCCTCATTCCTGACTGCTCCTGCCGCAATCGTGATGTCAAAAATTCTCTTGCCGGAGACCGGACAGCCTGAGACTCTGGGACTGCATGTCCGGCCTTACCAGGAAAAGGAATCATCATTTATCGAGGCTTCCATCAATGGCGCAACTGCCGGAATGAAATTAGCTGTCGGCGTCGTGACCTTGCTTGTCGCATTTCTCGGCCTCGTGGCCCTGGCAGATTTTATCTTTGCCGGAGCAGGCACAAAGTTAAACGGCATACTGGGAATCAACATGGACTGGTCATTAAAAAGCCTTCTCGGATACATATTCTATCCGTTCACTCTTATTATCGGCGTACCGCCGTCCGACGCCTTTGAAATATCAAGACTGATAGGAGAAAGGGTCATTCTCACTGAAACGAAGTCATACATGGACCTTGCAGTGCTTATTGAGAAAGGCGCGCTGCATGACCCGCGCTCTTCATTTCTGGCTATATACGCGCTCTGCGGATTCGCGCACTTTGCATCGCTTGCAATATTCGTCGGAGGGGTATCAGCCCTTGTCCCGTCCCGGACGGCAGACCTGTCGAAAGTTGGTCCCCGTGCGCTCCTGGCGGCGACCCTGGCAACGCTTATGGCAGCGGCGGTTGCAGGGACGTTCTATACAGGCAGTTCTATATTGCTGGGGAAGTGAACAATAAATACGACATAATAATATCCGGCGCAGGCCCTGCCGGGTCCACCGCGGGATACCTTTTGAGCAAGGCCGGCCTCAGGGTATTAATAATCGACAAGAGCACCTTCCCGAGAAAAAAGTTATGCGCCGGTCTCATAACATACAAGACCGTCAAACTCCTGGAACGGGTGTTCGGCGAAACAGTCGATTCCCTTAAAGAAAAAGACATCATAAATTACGAATCCGGCCGTTACGAAGTTTTTTGTAAAGATACACTGATTACTCAAAGGAATATTCCTGTCCCTTTCAGATTTATAGACCGGGACAGTTATGACCACTTCTTATTAAGGAAGGCTGTTGATGCGGGAGCTGCTCTCATTGAAGGTGATGGTGTAAAGTCTCTCGATGTCCTGAAGAGTATGATAACTACCAGGTCAGGACGCAAGTTTTCGGCAGATGTCATCATCGGCGCCGACGGGGTCAACAGCCGTATCAGGAGGAGCTTTCTTGTCGACTTGTTCGGGAGAGACGACTGGGTCGCAAACCTGGCAGCAGGTCATGAAATTTTTGTGGGCCGTGATTCGATTAAAAAGCAGATCGACCATCCCATAATTTTCTTTGATTACATAGACTGTGGATATGCCTGGATATTTCCTAATAGAGAAAGACTGAAAATCGGGATGTGTGCATTGAATAGAAATAATAGAAAAGATATACTCACGGCCTTTCAAAACTTTCTTTCAGAGATTGATTTGCAGGACACACAGGAAGAGAAAATATTCAGCTATGTCTTACCCTACGGCAACTTCCTGCCGGAGCCGGTCTTCAGAAATATTATGCTTGTCGGAGATGCAGCAGGCTTTGCAGACCCGCTGCTCGGCGAAGGGATTTTTTATGCGCAAAGAAGCGCTGAACTGGTTTCGCAGGCAATACTTGAGGTTATAAACGGCAACAGCGGTATTGAGAAATCCCATGATGCACCGGCAAGGGCTTATATAAAATTGCTGCAAAAACATATATTCACGGAGCTTGAATATGCAGGCAAGATAAGGGACGCAATGTTTGCCCGTCTGAACAAATTCCGGTATCTGCCGTTAAAAATATTGATGGGTCTTCTGGGAGATAAACCGGCAGAGACGGTGCATGGGATCAGGTCTTACAAGTGGATGAAGAAAAGGGCGGGGTGACCCCTCCCCTATGGTTTTATATTTTCATTTCCCTTTCATCTTCTGTCTTCTCACTTCATCTTTTATCCGGTTTATGTGGCCCCTGCCTAATCCCTTAACTTCGCAGCCGAGCTCAAAGTATCTCCGGATCTTTTCGTCGTCAAGTATCCCGAAACAGTCTATGATCGCGCATGAATTACCGACCATATTCACAACCTTGTCCGGATCGAGGTCCATATACTGTTGATGACGGACGGCAAAAATGACGGCATCGGCCCCCTTGAATGCCTTTTTAAAGTCTTCTTCCATTTTCAGGTTGGACAGCTTCCCCTGGTTGCGAAAAAACCTTTTAAGGCTATGTCCCTGGTTTGGATATGTATCCTGTTGTTCAAATTCCCACCAGTGTGCCAGGTAGGGATCATGCACGCGTAATTCAGCCCCCATTTCCGTAAGCTTCCTGACGACCAACTCAGAGCCGCTGTACCGTGTGTCACCGACATCCTCCCTGTATGAAGCGCCGAGGAGGAGTATTTCCGCTGCGGCAATCGGCCTGCTCATGTTCCTTAAAGCGTCCCTGGTAAGCTGGCCGACATGCAATGCACGCGTGTCATTTATATTAATAGCAAGCGGGGTGATCTTGAAGATGTCATCTTCAAAACCGTGTATATGTTTATATGCCCATACACCCAGTCCCCCGTCTTTTGGCAGGCAGTATCCGCCGATGCCCGGTCCGGGGAACATAATGTTGCTGTGGGTGGGACGCACTTTAATTGCCTTAATGACTTTCACAAGATCAACACCGTTCCGTTCCGCAAAGAGGCTCCATTCATCAAGAAAGGCGAGGATCGTCGCGCGGTAACTGTTTTCCACAATCTTCGCCGTTTCCGACTCAATGGGCTTATCAAGGACTGTAAGGGGGTAATCTTTTGTATTCAATATATCATTGAGGAACTTGACAACCCTCTCCCGTGCCTTCTTATTTATCCCGCTGCATACACGCCAGAAATCCCGGATACTTGCTACGTAGTCCTTCCCCGGCATTACCCTTTCAAAACTGTGCGCGAGCAATGGGTCTGATTTAATTCCCCGCTTCTGAAAAATTTTCTTCATGATAGGATATGCGATTTGTTCCGTAGTGCCCGGGGCGACTGTAGTCTCTATCAGGACAAGGGCGTTTGGAGAAATGTGTTCAGCTATTATTGCAAGAGACTGTTCAAGGGGGGTCATTTCAGCCTGTCCGTCATGGACGTTGCCGAGGGCATCTTTATGATAATCGCATTGAATATCTACAACAACAACATCGGCAAGTGACAATACTTCATATGTAAATGTTGCGGTGAGATTTTTTTTAACCAGCACACACCTTTCTATCATCGGCGCGAGCTCTTTATCTTCAGATATGACAGGGGAGACACCTCTGTTAAGTATAGGGATCTTCCAGTAACTCCTTGCGCTGGGCCTCTGCATGCCGATAACATATTTATTTGGTTTGCCCTTTTTATCCACTGCGTCCGCAACAACCGCCGCCATAGCAGCCCCTACAAACCCGACTCCCATGACGACCACAATCTCGCGGTCCATTTTTTTCTGTTTGGCTATCTCTTTTTTCAGCCTGTCAAATTCTTTTTTATAAGCTTCCTTTGAGGGTAACGGAAACTTCTCACCATCAGGACTTACTGAATATTCAATACTCATGAAATAATCTCCTTTTTATATTTGGTCGCCTTCATCATTTAACCTTATTGTATAACTTTATAACCGGCGCTCCGGACGGCCCGGGCAATTGTATCCTTATTAGTTTTTGAGTCGTCGTAAACTACTTTAGCAGATCCGACAGCGACATCTGAAGAGATTACACCTTCAATGCTGTCCACACCCTTTTTTACATTCATAACACAATGCTGACAACTCATTCCCTCAATTTTTAAAGTAATCTCTGCCATAATCAGCCTCCGTGAATATTTGGTTATGTGTAATATATCATTCTTTAAGGCCATATTCCAGAAGAAAATTAACCGTCATCCGCATTTTAGTCAAATTTTATCTTTTTAAAACACTTTTGTAACCTTGGCTGTTTATGTTATATTTTTAGTCTATGGACACAAAATATATTGATGAGTCAAAAAAATATTTAATGAACACTTATAACCGTTTCCCCATTGTCCTGAGGAAAGGAAGGGGAATGAAGGTCTGGAGCTCCGACGGAAAAGAGTATCTCGATTTTGTCGGAGGCATAGCGGTAAACTGCCTTGGACACTGTCATCCCAAGGTTGTTATTGCACTGCAAAAACAGGCGCAGAGGCTTATCCATGTCTCAAATTTATACCACATTGAGCCGCAGATCAAGCTGGCCCGTTTATTAGTAGAGCTTTCCTTTGCCGACAAGGTCTTTTTCTGTAATTCAGGGACAGAGGCAATTGAAGGGGCCATCAAGCTTGCGCGAAAATATGCAAAGGACCATTCTCCACACAATAAATTTGAAATTATAACAGCGTACAGCTCTTTTCACGGAAGGACCATGGGAGCTTTAAGCGCTACAGGACAGGAAAAGATTCAAAAGGGATTTGAGCCGTTACTTCCCGGTTTCAAGCACGTCCCGTTTAATAATATTGAAGCTCTCAGAAAGGCTGTTACGGACAATACATGTGCTGTATTGCTTGAACCGATTCAGGGAGAAGGGGGCGTAAGGATGCCTTCCGAAGATTATTTTGAACAAGTCCGCAAAATATGTGATGAACATAATCTCCTCCTTATCCTTGATGAAATCCAGACAGGTATGGGAAGGACCGGAAAGCTTTTTGCGTATGAGAATTTCAATATTAAACCTGATATAATTACTCTCGCAAAAGGGCTTGGAGGAGGAGTCGCAATAGGCGCAGTACTTGCGAAAGATTCTGTAGCCGCTTCATTTCAGCACGGCACACATGCTTCAACCTTTGGCGGAAACCCCCTCGCGTGCGCAGCGGCGGAAGCAACGATAGAGGCGCTGTTGGAGGATGGATTCATATTGGACAGCTGCCGCCGGATGGGGGAATATTTTATCAACAGGCTTGAAAAACTGAAAAAAGACTACCCATCAACCATAATCGAGGCCAGGGGTCTGGGACTTATGATCGGACTGGAATTAACAAAAGCCGGCGGCCCGATTGTTGAGGCCTGTGCCAAGCGGGGGATACTCATAAACTGCACAAGCGGTAACGTGCTGCGGTTTACCCCTCCTCTCATTGTAGTTGAAAAGGAAATTGACCATCTTATAGATGTCCTTGAGGACATTTTTGAGAAGTAGCCATAACAAACCAAATATCGGTAAGCTGGATTATAAAGTATGAAGAAAGATTTTCTCACATTACTGGATTTATCATCAGAAGATATGCGAGCCCTGCTGCAAAGGGCTGCTGAATTAAAATCCGGGAAAGACAGCTCAGCCTGTCCTCTTAAAGGAAAAAGTATCGGCCTCCTGTTTGATAAGACCTCAACGAGAACGCGGATATCTTTCCAGACCGGAATTTACCAGCTCGGGGCGCAGGCCATATATATTAATACAAAGGACATGCAGCTCGGAAGGGGTGAAACCATCGAAGACACCGCCAAAGTGCTTGCGAGATATTTGCACGGCATTGTTATTAGAACTTATGCCCATGACACAATCGAAAAGCTCGCCGAAAATGCCGGGATCCCTGTAATCAATGGGCTCACAGACCTGCACCATCCCTGTCAGGCCCTTGCCGATACGTTAACGATAGTTGAGAAAAAAGGCCGGCTCAAAGACATACGTATGGCTTACGTCGGCGACGGCAACAACGTTGCCAACTCATTAATAGAGGCGGCATTATTAACCGGAATGGACCTGGTCGTCGCATGTCCCCGGGGATATGACCCTGACAGAAAGATTGTTGAGATGGTTCTCTCTAAAGGCGGCAAAGTGAGGATCGTTTCAGACCCTGAACAGGCTGTTAAGGATGCAGACGTACTTTATACCGACACATGGATAAGCATGGGACAGGAGCGGGAGGTAGAGAGAAGAAAGAAGATATTTAAGTTATATCAAATAAACAGGAAACTCTTGTCGCTTGCAAAACCTGATGCAATTGTCATGCACTGCCTGCCCGCGCACAGGGGGGAAGAGATCACTGACGAGGTCATCGACTCACCACAGAGCGTTGTAATCGACCAGGCTGAAAACAGGCTGCATACTCAGAAGGCTTTGCTTGAGATGCTGATTAAGTAAAGCGGTTTTAAAATTCCTTGTTTACATTAAGGGGGGATGTAATGGAAAAGGCAGGGCATATCTTTTGGAAATAGTGATTAAGGGACATGCGATTTTTGAAGCTACACGGAGAGGGATACGAGAAGAGTTTATAAAATCTGTCATTAATAATCCGCAACAAAAATTGCCTTCCAAAAAAGGGCGTGTTATATTATATAGTAACGGCAATAAATAACTTAAGTTAAAATATGATATTTCCTTTATATTACAGCTAATTAAATGCTTAAGATGTATTTTAATTTAATGCCGTTACTATAGAATAAATATTATGACAAAGTGGAAGATAAAGAAATGCTTATAAGAATTGTAGGAATTGAGGCAGACGAAAGATTCATAGTCGTAACTGCTTACAAAACATCCAAGATAAATAAATATTGGATGGAAGGAGGGCCGGCATGAGAGTCATATTTGATCCGGAAACAGATACACTAAGTCTTATTTTCAGAGAAGACAAGATAGCCGAAAGCGATGAGGTAAGGGAAGGAGTAATAATAGACTATAACAAGGATGGGAAAATTGTATCTATGGAAGTACTTGACGCTTCAGAGCAAATATCAGAACCACAGGGAATACTCTACGAACTTAAAGGAAAAGAAAAAGCTATTGCTTGATGCTGGTACTGTGAAAGCCAGACTGTCTCCGCCTCCGAATGCACCTCGATGCGTGCAGTGCCATCAGATGCTTGATATATGATTATCTGATCCATCATGCATTAACTTTCTTCCTCTTCTTCCCTTGCCCGTCTGTCCCACTTATATGCTCAATCTCCATCCCGCTCAGATCCAACTCCCCCTTAAATGCCCGCTTAATTTTAATCCACCACCAGGATAAACGGCAAGGAGAAAAGTTAACCATTAATTCACCACCACAAAAACACAAATTCCAAATCTCAATCTGCTATAATTTACAATCAACCAGACAGTATAATAAACGCAATTAAACCTGAATAGAGAATATTAGAAGAGACAGCATACCGGAGGGAGATGAGCTCATGAACATGCAGACATTAATAAAACCGCTTATACAAAAAAACGATACCAAGATTGTGATGATTGTCCTCGACGGAGTCGGTGGGCTACCCGTAAACGGCAGGACCGAACTTGAGGCCGCGAACACGCCGAACCTTGATGCACTTGCAAGTGAATCAGCCTGCGGATTGCACATACCCGTCGCTCATGGTATTACGCCAGGCAGCGGCCCCGGACATCTCGGGATATTCGGATACGATCCTTTAGAGTGTCAGATCGGAAGAGGAATCTTAGAGGCGCTCGGGCTTGGGATGGAAGTTAGAAAAACGGATGTGGCAGTCAGGTGTAATTACTCTACAATCAAAGACGGCCTTATCACGGATAGAAGGGCGGGAAGGATACCGACTGAACTGAGCAGAAAGCTGACGGAAAGATTGCAGAAGGAGCTTGGAAAGATTGATGACGTTGAGATGATATTTGCCCCCGGCATGGAGCACCGGTTCGCCGTCCTTATGAGGTTCCCGGATAATCTTCAGTCTGACGCGGCCATGATAAATGATACTGACCCTCAAAAAGAAGGGAAAGCCCCTTTACCGGCAGCAGCCCTTTCAAAGAATGCGGAGAGGGTATCGAAGATTGCGGAGCAATTAATAATCAAGGCACATGAGATATTGAAAGGTGAAGAGAAGGCCAATTTCATTCTGACAAGAGGATTCTCAAATATGCCTCATATCCCGAATTTCGATGAGGCCTTCGGATTAAATGCCCTTGCCATTGCCACATATCCAATGTACAGGGGACTTGCCAAGCTTGTCGGCATGGAGACCCCGGCGCTTGAGGGAAGTGTTGAAGATGAGATCAATTTTTTAAAACAGAAATACAATGAATATGACTTCTTCTTTTTGCATGTTAAAAAGGTTGATTCATACGGTGAAGACGGCAATTTTGAGGGCAAGGCTGAAAGGATATCGGAGTTTGACAAACTCCTGCCGCAGATACTTGAACTCAAACCTGATGTCCTTGTTATTACCGGTGATCATTCAACACCTGCTGTAATGAAAGGCCATAGCTGGCATCCAGTGCCCGTGATCTTCAAATCTCCTTATGTCCTCGGAGGGATAAGCCGGGCCTTTTCCGAGAGGGAATTCGTCAAAGGCGAACTCGGTATATTCCCTGCGTTGAATATCATGCCATTGGCGCTCGCCCATGCAGGAAGGCTCAAGAAATTCGGGGCGTAATTCGCATCCGTGTCCTTTTTTTTACAGTCACGTTAACCGTACACGGTTCACGATAACAAGATGTTTTCTCAACATGCATTCCATGACATGCATAGTTTATGAATTAGGTTCATCTCCAATTTAGTTGCAAATAAGTTTATGAGTTGTCATTCCCGTCGGCGGGACCCTTGATACGAGCGGCTCGGTTGTTGCCGCAGGGGCGCTTATCAGCGAGCCGGCTATGAAGACAGGCGTCATCGTTAAGTTCTCGCAGAACGCCCTGATAGGCGTTGCCGCGTTTATCCTGTCGATCTGGTGGACATTCAAACAAGGCGCGGCTGCCGGGGAGAGACCGACAGCAAAGGTAATTTGGGAAAGGTTCCCTAAATTCGTCCTCGGGTTTATTGTGGCGTCGTTTATATTTTCTTTCATGCTGAACCTCGACATGGTCAACGACACTAAGAAGGCGCTGACTGAACTGAGGACATGGTGGTTCGCGCTCGCCTTTGTCTCAATTGGTCTTGAAACACGATTTCTCGATATGGCAAAGATGGAGGGCGGCAGACCGGCTTTGGCGTTTATACTGGCTCAGTCTTTCAATGTCATCTGGACTCTGATACTGGCTTACCTGCTTTTCGGCGGGGTCATATTCCCCGTGCCGGATATAAGATAGAGTCAAGAGTTATGAGTCAGGAGTTATGAGATTTCGGAGAGAGTATTAAAACAACGGGCTTCCCCGTCATTAATAATTCAATTGAAAGGAGGTGAACATTAATGAAGAAGATAATAGTAACAGGCGTTGCAATTATAATCGCAGTCATGTTTTTCATAAGCACTGGGTATGCTGCCGATTCTAAATATTCGGCGGATGCCGTAAAGAAGGTCGATGAATTTAAGCTGTTGAAAAGGGACAAGAAGGATATGCCTGAATCTCTTGACGGGGTCAAGAACATTACAGCGGATGAATTGAAGTCATGGCTGGACCAGGGCAAGAAATTCGTCCTGCTGGACAACCGCCCTGCTGAAGAATATGAAAAGGAGCATATTCCCGGAGCGGTCAGGCTGAACTCAGACGATCTTCTTGAAGATTCAAATAAGGCCGCGCAGGCAGGGCTGAAGAAAGACGATGTAATAGCCAATTACTGCAACGGCATTCAATGCTGGAGATCCCCGGCAGTATCAGTCATGCTGCATTCAATGGGATATAAGAATGTCAACTGGTTACGCGGCGGACTTCCTGACTGGGCAAAGAAAGGCTACGATACAGCGGACGGTAAAGAACCTGGCGCATGGAAGAAATAACTTTTGAAGAAGAAGCAAAGAGGGTTGCTAACGACTTGCCGGTACGGTGCGAATTACATTATAGGAAATGAACTGATTGATGCTTGTGACCATCATCGGATGATGTCCCCCCCTTTAGAAAAGGGGGGCAGCGGGGGATTTGAAAGACTTGTTATGCAACAATGCGTTATCTCGATGGAGGGGATTAAGGCGGTGTTGAGGAGGAAGTCCCAACGGCAGTTGGGTGTTTAGTGTCTGTTTATTAAATCAACATTAAGCCGTCATTACCGCAATTTAATGTTTGCCTTCAATTCTCAAGTCTAATTAAAAATAAATGCATGTTTCAAGCCTGGCAACATTTTCACTTAAAGGCAATAAGTGGAAGTCAAAATAGAATAGCTTTCATGAATTAGAACAAATCCAAATAGTTAGAATAGTCGTATTTCCTCACTTTTATCACGTTTATCAAGTACGTCTTTAATGTATCTTATATTCTGCCGTGTAGCTAAAAACATTTTATTCAAGTCAATACCGGAATTTGCAGGAAGTGATTGAGAACATATTTCAAGATAAGACAGTAAGACTTCACATCTTTTTAGGCGTTCATGAATATCATATACATCCAATATTGCCTCACGATATTTTATGTCCAAGATATGAAGATCAGTTACGATAGCATCATAGTAAACAAACATGTATGGCAATCTTTGTAAATGATAGGCTCCTATAGTAGTAATCCGTAGTGATGTAAATTTAACATCTTCACTAATTGGCTTGACACGACCAGCGGATTCTAAAAGTTTAGACTTACATAATTCTGACAAGCATCGGTCAATTTGTTGAACTGTGAAACTAAGCGATTGCAGAAAGTTGTAGATATCGTCTTGACTAACAAAGCCATGCATTTTGCTCTTTGTACCATATGCTTCTATATATTGAAGAGCAATTAAAGAAATAAAGTGATCCTTACGGTCTGCTGAAGATAGATCAAATAAATTAAATATTGGAGAAGAATTGGGATCGTAATATATGTTATCTCCAAATATAATTGTCCTGAGAAATTCAGGAAGTCTTATCAGATAATCCCCACTTTTTTCATAAATCGAAAGTATTTTTTTAGTATCAATGTGACCACTACCGATAAGTCTTCTTATAAATTCAAGACCAAGCCGCACATTACCACCTGCTAAATTATCAATACATTCGACAATTTCATCAGATTGACTGAGTGAATAATGGACAATTGATAAAAATGCTTCAACTTTACTGAAATCAATTAAAATCCCTGATGGCAATAAAGACGGCTTAATTTTACCATCAGTTATATCTTTCCCAAATTCAAGCCGTTTGCTTATTACATGATCAATTCTCGGTGGAGATATGGAAAACGCCTTTAGGTGGTACGCACTCATGCTGCCTAATTGTTTAGATCGATGGAATGTCTCTGGACGTAAAGCAAGAAAAGCTGTTGCTGGCCAATTTGCAGCTACACTTTGTGAAATAATAAATACATGTTGTTGTATTTCATCAGACCGTTGATCAGCATTATCAAGGAAAATTACTACTTGTTGTTTCCTCCCCTTTGAGATATGCGACAATACTGAAATAAGATGTTGCTCCTTGTCTGAAAGTTTATTTTCTAAGAATTCTATTTCTTTATGTTTGAATCCAGTTGGATCAGTGTCCTTCAGTTCCCCATAAATAGATTTGGAAAATCGCATCAGATCGCCATGATATATTCCTCGAACAAAGCCACTCTCATAAACATCAACATTATAATCTTCTTTAAGCTGTCTCTCAATTTCATCCAAGACAAAATCACGGATATCTTTCGCAAATGCTGCTTTAGAGCCGAAATCTATATATATTAAAATCGCATCTCGGAAAATATCATTTGCTTCTACTTTAATGAAATGCCTAAAAAACATTGTCTTACCAACACCAACGTCACCAAGAATAAGAATTGGTCGCTTTGAAAAACTTTCGGCTATAAGCTCAGAAGAAACTCCTTTCTTTGTCTGAGCAGGAACCACGGTGGGACGATATTCATTACCAGAGAATAGTGCCTCGTATCTTTTTGATAGTAGTTTCTTACTAATTAATGCATATTGTGATAAGGCTCCGCTTTGGCAATAACATTTATCTAAAAACTCTTCTTCTAACTCCTTTGCTGTGATAATATCTTCAAATACGAGATCAGCAAGTATTTGTAAATCTGTTTGTAGAATATTTCTATTCTTAACACCGGGATATCCTGAAATTGCCTGAGATAGCTTAGACGGCAAAATTGGAGAATCTATTTCTAGAAGGTAACTTTTAATATTCCTAGCAACGATACCAGGCTTAGATAATGTATCCCACAGTAGTCTAAAATTTTGAATCATTGCATCGAATGATTCAAATACTATGGCTTGTCATTCTTCTGGCGCTAAACCATCTTGGCGAGAACCAACAAAAACAACCAGTTGATGACCATTGCAGATTGCAGCATAAGGAGCTCCTCTGTTCTGAGCATAAGCCGCTACCTGATTAATAGCATCTCCTAAATTCGGAACATCTTTTTTCAGTGTAGAGATTTTATATATATGATTTGAGAAACCATCGGGTATATCAAAATAAATCCCTTCCTTCTTTGCCTCAACAATTAATATTCTTCGAGGAGATAAAAATGTGTAATCAGTATATGTACCATTGAAACGTTCTTCTGCTTTGCAGTCTTCTCTCTTATCCCATCCAAGACATTCAAAGAATATAGTGTCTATAAGGTGGAGTCTTGTTGTAGCTTCATTTCTTGTCCCTTTATTTTTAACGTACCAGTCATACAGTCCCGTTAATCGATCTTTGCACATTTCATACAAACTTGCCATAATCCCTCAACTTAAATAATTAAAATCAAATACCTGACACAGGGTACTTTCTTAGCAATTTATCCCCGTAAGATAATTATCAATATGGACTCTATCAATGTCAAGGAAAATATCAGAAGTGCGGAAGCGGGAAAGGCATAAAGGCAGCTTACAGCAGTCAGCCTTTTTGATCTGTGGTTTCATTTTATTTTGAATAATATAATCCCTTAATCACCCGTCGAATATTTCATGGTAATTTCTTTGAGGACAGGCACAAGCGGGGGCAGATCGATCTGAACAGTGTCCCAGAGAATCCTGTCGCTTACGCCGAAATATTCATGGACGACGAAATTGCGCATCGCACTCATGTCCTGCCATGGTATCTCCGCGTGCGCCGCGCAGATTTCACCGGGGATGTGAACAGCGGCTTCACCGATAATAATCAGGTTCCTTACTACTGCGTCCACGGTCTTCCTGTCGGCAGCGAAATCTTCATATGTCATGCCGGTGACATACTTCTCAACTGCTGAGACAGCGTCCAGAATATCATTGATCCGGAACAGCCAATTTCTAAGCGGCACGGACAGCTTCCTCCATGATCCGCCCTTTCATCGCTTTGTGCAGGGCTTCGGGAGTCGTCAGGTCAACTTCACATCCAAGTATTTCCGACAAGGTCCGTTGAAGACGCGAGAATTCGAACAGCCCGATGTGCGCATCATGCTCAAACTCCACAAGAATATCGATGTCGCTCGTCTGTTTTTCATCGCCGCGCACGACAGAGCCGAAAAGATAGAGTGCCTTCACATGGAAAACCCGGAGACTGTTAATGTTCTTCTTCAATAGCGCTATGACCTGTTCTTTGTTCATGAAAACTCCTCCCTATTTTCTTTCTTAAAAACGGGATCATGTAATTATAGGGCACACAATTTATCCCCGTACGATAATTATCAATATGGACTCCATCAATGTCAAGGAAAATATCAGAAGTGCGGAAGCTCGCAAGCGTGAAAGCAGAAATTAAGAACTGTATATCAGTAAGGCTTAAGGTCAATACCGGACATGAAAAGTCTGCAATATCCTGTATTTCAGGAATCGATCTGGTCCTGTGTTTCCCTTGCGTGAATTTCAAGATGGGCAAGACGCGCCGAAAGTTCACCAAGGATTTCATCTTCCTAGGTTTCAGAAATTCCCGGTGTTTCTAACTGATTCAGCAGACTCAGGATGGCAAGACATTCTTCCTTAAGTTCGTTAATCAATGATTCTGTCAGTTTGTCTTTTGTCAGCATTTCATGCCTAAAAATATCGTTTATTGCTATGATGGCGATAAGTTTCTCTACATGCAATTGTATTATAACGACTCCTAATGATAAAATGATTGACCTGAACCCGGAGCAGCCTTTAATTTATAAATCGTCTGTATGATAAACAAACTTCTAAATATGCTCTTCCCGGAGACATGTCCAGTCTGTCAGAGACCTTCAATAGATCACAGGACAGCGCCGATATGCGCCGGATGCTGGCAGTCAATAAAGCCGTATACAGGCCCGAAATGCCGGAAATGCGGCAAGCCCCTCATATCCGACGCTTCCACGATATGCGGAGATTGCCTCCAGGATGAACCTGCCTTTGAATCAGCCCGGAGTTTCGGTCTGTACGACGGTGCCCTGAGAAAGGCAATAAATCTTCTGAAATATCACAATGTCAAAAGACTTTCAAAACCCCTATCTGATATAATAATGCGGATTAAGATACCCCAGGTTGACGCAGTCCTGCCGGTCCCGCTTTATAAAAAACGTCTCAGGCAGAGGGAGTTCAACCAGTCGGCGCTTATTGCAAAATATACGGCAAAGAGTCTCGGCTTAATATTAATACTTGACTCTCTTGTCAAGAATAGAGATACAAAGCCGCAGGTAGGGCTGAGCTCTGATGAAAGACGAAAAAATATGAGAAATGCCTTTGGGATACAAAATAAAGAAATGATTGAAGGGAAGAATATCCTGCTCGTAGATGACGTATCAACAACAGGCGCAACAGTACGCGAATGTTCTAAAGTCCTGAAAAAGGCCGGGGCCGGGGAGGTCCATGTGGTAACTCTGGCTCACGGGTTAATGAATTAGTGAGTAATTTAAAAAAAAGATAGAGTCTCTGATTAAGAATGTATAAGATCTTACATAAACAATCAATCGCTCCTCAAGTCGATATGATGCTTGTTGATGCGCCCTATATCGCAAGGCATGCAAAAGCCGGCAACTTTGTTGTGCTGAGAATTCACGAAAAAGGCGAGAGGATACCCTTAACCATTGCAGATGCAAACAGCATCGAAGGGTCAATCACACTGCTCTTTCAAAAGATCGGCAAAACTACTGAAGAGCTTGGAATGTTAAATGCCGGTGACTCCATCAGGGACATTGTCGGCCCCCTCGGTCATGCTACCCCCATCAAGGAATACGGCCACTGCGTCCTGGTTGGCGGCGGTATCGGGACAGCCACGCTTTATCCGATCCTCAAGGCCCTGAAAGAGAAAAGAAACAAGGTGTCCGTTATCCTCGGCGCTCGCACAAAAGAACTTCTTGTCTGGGAAGACAAATTCAAAGAGTATGCGGACGAGATGCATATAACTACTGACGATGGAAGCGCCGGTAGAAAAGGACTGGTCACTGAAGCGCTGAAAGATATTATTGACAGCAACAACGTAGCAGTGGTTGTTGCTGTCGGTCCGATAAGAATGATGCAGGCCGTCTCTGAAGCTACAAAACCTTATGGCATTAAGACGCTGGTAAGCCTTAATCCGATCATGGTCGAAGGCACGGGAATGTGCGGGGCTTGCAGGGTAAACATTGCGGGGAAGACAAGGTTTGCATGCATTGAAGGCCCTGAGTTTGATGGACATGAAGTAGATTTCCAGGAGTTAGGAAGCCGTCTGAATTTTTATAAAAAAGAAGAAGAGATATCATTAAAACAATTTAAAAGGAAACATAAAAAGTAGGGGCGCGGTCACCGCGCCCTTACAAAATAGGCACAGAACACCGGTAGCATAATTTTATTATGAGAACCAGAGACCCGATAAAAAGAGGCAAAGATTTCAAAGAAGTAGCGCTTGGACTGACAGAAAGGCAGGCTGTTAAAGAGGCTGCCCGCTGCCTTCAGTGCAAAAAACCTCATTGCGTTGCCGGCTGTCCGGTTGAAATCGATATACCAAAGTTCATATCTTTTGTGAAAGAAAAGGACTATCTCGGCGGCCTAAAGAAGATAAGGGAATTCAATATGCTGCCGGCCATATGCGGCAGGGTCTGTCCGCAGGAGAAACAGTGCCAGGGCAAATGCATACTGGGTAAAAAGTCCAAGCCCGTTTCAATCGGCGCGCTGGAGCGGTTTGTCTCAGATTATGAGTCTAAACTGGGTCTGGTTGAACTCCCGGAAGTGCCGCATCTAAATGGACATAAAGTCGCAGTCATCGGTTCGGGACCCGCAGGCTTGACAGTTGCAGCAGACCTTGCAAAACTGGGATATGACATCACGGTCTTTGAAGCGCTCCATGAGCCGGGCGGTGTGCTTACATACGGTATTCCCGAATTCAGGCTTCCCAAGAAAATAATTCAGAGAGAAATCGAGTTTGTTAAGAGTCTCGGGGTAAAGATTCTTGTTAACTGGGTGGTGGGAAGAACGCAGACTGTTGATGAGCTGTTTGAAGAAGGTTATAAGGCAATATTTATCGGCGTGGGAGCGGGCGCCCCGAAATACATGAACATCCCAGGCATGAATTTAAATAACGTATACTTTGCATCGGAATTCCTGACAAGGGTCAACCTGATGAAGGCCCATAAGTTCCCTGTCTATGACACCCCGGTAAAAAAAGCGCGAAGGGTCGCTGTTATAGGGGGTGGCAATGTAGCCATGGATTCCGCAAGGACGGCTTTGAGGCTTGGAGCTGAGAAGGTTTATATTGTCTACAGGAGAACTGAAAGGGAGATGCCGTCAAGGCATGAAGAAGTAGAACATGCTAAAGAAGAAGGAATAGAGTTCCTATTTCTGACTAACCCCAAAGAGATAACCGGCAATGACAGCGGATATGTAACGGCCATGAAATGTGACAAAATGATACTTTGCGAGCCTGATGAATCGGGAAGGCAGCGGCCTGAGTGCTCAGGTGAAGAGTTCACCCTTGATATAGACCAGGTGATAATGGCTATCGGCCAGACCTCCAACCCGATTCTCGTCAGTTCAATCCCGGGGCTGGAACTTTGGGGTGAAGGTTATATTAAAGTTGACCACGATGGAAAGACAAATTTACAAGGCATCTTTGCCGGTGGCGACATCTCTACAGGCGCCGCAACGGTTATAAGCGCCATGGGCGCTGGTAAACGGGCAGCGAGGGCAATTGATGATTACATCATGGGCCGTAAAACCTCATTAAAGACGCCGGAGCCGGTTTTAAGCAAAGGTTAATCTTCCACTCATCTCTCAGTAACTCCTTGTTGACGATTCCTACTATTAAACAGTTTTTATAAGTCTGAGAATAATTGATTTGTGATTGAGTGAGGATAAAAAAAGGCTTGGAATAACCAAGCCCTTTAGTATATTAATATTATAAAAATGTTTACTTTGAGTTTTTTCGTTTTTGTTTACAAATAAAGTCTGCCTGTTAATCCAGTCTCACACCTTCGATGTAAAATTATCGAAGAAACACAAGGTAAAATGACAAAGACATAGATCCTATAGTAAGAAGTGTGATCTTAGTGAAATTTACTATTTTTTTGATTACCTCGCTTGACTGGAAGACATTAACACGATCATTTAAGAGTCCTGAGAACTCTAAATTGTTTTGCATAACCTTTTGCATCACTGTCATCTTGCCTACCTCCTTACTGCGACTTGAAAAGTTTAATTTTGTTTAATTATTTTTTGTATTCTGAACTTTCTACACCTATTACTATCAAGAAAGGTGCCAGAACAATCAGCAAGATATGAATTCTAAATTTATTGATAAAAATTAAATAGTTAGAATAATATGAAGAGAATAATTTTTAATATTCAGGCATGATTTTAATGTGCAATGGCACATTAATGTGCGGTGAAATGTGTGCCATATACAGTTTAATACCAGATTATGTTTTGAAAGACACTCC
>CAYMUX010000047.1:0-25369 GCA_964393845.1 uncultured Nitrospiraceae bacterium | reverse complement strand
ATGGTCCTTGCGAGTCGTGCATTCTGCAATAAGTCATTAGCAGCTCTTCTTACGCTGCCTTTAGCCATAAATCGTGAATATTCAGGTATGCCTATAAGAGAGAGAATTCCGATTATTGTTATAACAACCATTAATTCCATGAGTGTTACGCCTTTTTTGTCTCTTATGATATTCATCTTAAACATTTCTAACGATGTATAAAGCAAATGTAATGCCTGAAGTAGAATCCTTATTATTAAATGATCTCATGAAAAAAAGTTTGGGCATTATGTAATATATTTCATAAATCTATGTAATTCGTTACATGTTTGATATTCTGATTACGGAATATCATGAGATATATGGCTGTACTAATAATTGTGTTTATCGGCATTTGAGTATAATACTTGAGATGCATATTACATAATACGAGGACATAAGGAGCAGATAATGAAAGAAACACTGGGTGAAGATATCATAGAAAGCGCTATTAAAAAAGGATGTGATGCAGTTGAGGTATTCATAAAAAGCGGCCGGGGTATTTCGGTGGAGGCCAAGAATGGCAAGGTAGAAGCCCTTGAGGCGTCCAGAGACTTTGGCATTGCGATAAAGGTCATTAAGAATCACAGGCTCGGTTTCTCCTTTGCAACAAGCCCTGACGGGATCGAAAAGATAATAGATGAAGCTTTACAGGGTACGGAATGGACATCTAAAGATGAATTTGTCTGTATTCCCGACTATGCGCATTCAGGAGATGTATCTATATTTGATGAGAATATTGATAAATTAAAAGAAGAGGACATTATCAAGGACGCGATTTTACTCGAAGAAAGCGCCCTTAATTTTGACAAGAGGATAAAGAAGGTAAGAAAGGCAGAGGTCGGCGCGGGTATCGGGAATACGACTATCATAAATTCAAAAGGGGTCAATGTCACTTATGAAAGCAGTTATTATTCTGCAAGTGTCTCAACCCTTGCCCAGGATAGCAGCGGTGACAGCCAGATGGGATGGGATTATGCAAGCAGCAGAAGAATGAGTGACGTCGATATAAAATCGGTCGGGAAAGAGGCGTCAACAAGAGCAGTAGAGCTGCTTGGCTCAAGAAAGATCTCGGCAGTCAAGCTGCCGGTAATTCTCAGCCCGTCGGTTGCCGTTGATTTTCTCGACATTCTGAGCGCCTCTTTATCATCTGAAGCAGTACAGAAGCAGCGTTCTTTTCTTATCGGAAAGGTCGGGCAGAATATTATAAGCGGACTTGTCGATATTATCGATGACGGCACTATGGCGTGGATGGCCGGTACAAGACCGGTTGATGATGAGGGAGTGCCCACCATGAACAAGACATTAATTTCCAAAGGCGCTCTAATGGGCTACATTTATAATACGTACACAGCGAAAAAAGACGGGGTCTCTTCTACAGGCAATGCTGTAAGAGGATTCAAGAGCCTGCCGGGAGTCGGTGTTACAAATATTTATATTAATACAGGAGGCAGTTCCGGCAAGGAACTGGTGAAATCTTTACGAAAGGGAATTGTGATCCTCGGCGCAATGGGAGTGCATACGGCAAATCCTGTCTCAGGTGATTTTTCAGTCGGGATATCGGGACTATGGATTGAAAATGGTGAAGCCGCATATCCGATAAAAGAAGCCGTTATGTCAGGGAATATACTCGATATGTTCAAAAAAGTGGAAGCGGTCGGAAATGACCTCAAATTTTACGGCAGCTCCGGTTCACCGAGTCTTTTAATAGGGGATATGGATATCAGCGCGTAAGAACGTGACACGTGATGCGTAATGAGGATAGATTACGCATTACGCATCACGGATTACACTTTTTTTGAATTGTTCAAAATAGAATTCTTCAAATGATTCGCGCCGTCCTTGAAACGTTTCATCAACCTTCTCGCCCATACAAATTCAGTGCCCAGTATCGCAAGACCGCCGACAATGGTGGGGATGCCGGGGCCGGGAATGAACAGCATGATGACTCCACCTAAAAGAATTGTAAAACCGATTACGGTCTTAATCAATCGCTTGGCTTGCTGGACTGTTTTAATCAGGGGGTTTCTTTTTTTTCTCTCATGCATTGTCATCTCTTCAGGCTCTTTCTTTTACACACCCCTACCCCTCTTTTTAGAGGGGGAAACTACATCACCTGATAGGTGAAATTTAAAAACAAGACTGATTATACTAAAGACCGCTTCTTCAATAGAGAATCATTCAATTTAGGTTTTAATTAATCCGCATCTTTCTTCAATTTTTTCATAAAAGGCTCTAAGAGATCTATGGGAACAGGGAAAATAATTGTTGAATTTTTTTCAGTGGCTATTTCCGTTAAAGTCTGGAGAAATCTGAGCTGGATTGCAGTAGGCTGCAAACCTATAATTGCCGCCGCCTCCGACAGTTTCTGCGCTGCCTGGAATTCACCTTCCGCATGAATGATTTTTGCCCTTCTTTCCCGCTCCGCTTCTGCCTGCTTTGCAATGGCCCTTTGCATTTCCACGGGCAGATCAACATTCTTTACTTCTACCGTGGCAACCTTGATTCCCCATGGCTCTGTCTGCTCATCGATGATTTTTTGAAGATCTGCATTTAATTCATCCCTCTTTGCCAGGAGTTCGTCAAGCGAGCTTTGTCCAAGCACGCTTCTCAATGTTGTCTGGGAAATCTGTGACGTTGCATAATGAAAATCTTCAACCGCAGTAATGGCCTTTGCCGGGTCAATGACCCTGAAATAAACAACGGCGTTGACTTTAACCGAGATGTTGTCTTTAGTGATTATGTCCTGGGCAGGCACGTCAAAGGTGACTGTTCTGAGGTCCACCTTTACAAGCTTATCGATAACAGGCCAGATTATTACCAGGCCGGGGCCTTTAATCGGTATCAGCCTGCCGAGCCTGAAAACTACCCCTCTTTCATATTCACGAAGAACCTTGATTGCACTTGTAATGAAATAAACGAACAACAGAATTGCGAATATTAATCCTGGGAAACCAAACTGAGACATTTTGCCCCTCCTTTTTTTATATCTGCAGATTATGCAGATTTTTCAGATATTTTTCCTCTGACTTTTAATTTTAAATTTTCTACTTGTTCAACAATAATTTTCTCTCCGGCCTTGACAGGCTCATCACTCCACGCCTGCCAGATTTCACCGTGGACGAAAACCTGCCCTTCATGATAAACCTCTGTCCTTGCCGCTCCCTCAAGCCCTATAAGTCCCTCGGCGCCGGTCACCGGTTTTCGTCTATATGCCTTTACCGCGAGATATACCGTCAGGCTGAAAAATAAAGTGGTGAGTATGACGGCAGGGAGAATGACCTTTAACGAAAGCTGGAAAAACGGCAGGGGAGAATCAAAGAGCATAAGGGAGCCTAAGGTCATGGAAATTAATCCGGCAATTGTCAGCATGCCGTATGAGGTGACTTTGATTTCGAGAATGAATAACACGATGGCAAGGATGATTAAAAGAAGTCCCGCATAATTGACCGGCAGAGTTTGAAAGGAATATAACGCGAGTATCAGGGACAGGGCCCCGATAACCCCGGGCAATATAACCCCCGGATTTGTCAGTTCAAAGAAAAGGCCGTAAAATCCGAGCAACATAAGTAGATAGGCTATATTGGGATCGCTGATGATGTCGAGGATTTTATGCCTGAGGCCCATTTCTTTATAGCGGATTTTGATTCCCTTTGTCTGAATGATTTGCTTGCCGGTGGAGATTTGGACTTCTCTCTGATCGATAACGGCCAATAATGATTTGATATCCGGAGCCACAAAATCAATGACATTCAGTTTAAGGGCCTCCTGTTCGGTTACGGAGACACTTTCTCTTACAGCTTTTTCCGCCCACTCGGCATTCCTTCCCCGTTTCTCTGCCAGTGATTTTATGTAGGCGGAGGCGTCATTGACGGCTTTTTCAGCCATTGTCTTGTCCATTTTCCCACCGACACCAACCGGATGGGCCGCCCCGATGTTTGTCCCAGGGGTCATGGCGGCAACATGTGCGGCGAGGGTGATGAAAACACCGGCTGAAGCAGCCCGCGCGCCGCTTGGAGAAACATACACAACCACAGGAACTTCACTTGCAATGATCCTTTTAACAATGGACCTCATTGAGGTATCGAGTCCTCCCGGGGTGTCAAGCTCAATTACAAGCACTTCGGCCTTTTCCTTTTCCGCCTCATCAATGCTTTTCGTTATGAACTCCGACATAACGGGATTTACAACTCCTTCAACATTGATCACAATTATTTCCGCATCCGAGTATTCAGCAGCGAAAGGTGTAAGAAGCAGGATTAAAAGAAGGAGGAAAAATTTCTTTATCATTTGCAGAATTATAACTTTAGCCGCCTTGCTATTGTCAAGGCTTTTCATTATGATATTGCTAATCTTATATAATTGATATCAATAAATATAATTAGCATTTCCATATGCTGAAAATTAACGAAATCTTCAAAAGCATCCAGGGTGAATCTACATACGCGGGACTTCCCTGCACCTTTGTCCGGCTTGCCGGCTGCAATCTCAGATGCACATACTGTGATACCAATTATGCTTACTATAACGGTAAGGAAATTTCAGATGAAGAAATAATAAAGAAGATAGAAGAATACGGTGTAAAGTGTGTTGAATTCACCGGCGGTGAACCGCTGCTGCAGGAAGAGACCCCCAAATTATTGAAGACCCTTCTGGATAAGGGCTACAACGTCCTTGTCGAGACCAATGGCTCAATATGTATAGGTTGTCTTGATAAAAGGCTCACCCTGATAATGGACTTCAAGACACCGAAAAGCGGAATGAGCGAAAGGATGAGGCCCAAGAACTTTGAGTTCCTTAAGCCCACCGACCAGATAAAATTTGTTCTGATGGATGAGTCGGATTATAACTGGGCAAAGGGCATAATAGCTGAGCATAAACTTCTCGATAAATTTGAAAATATCCTCTTTTCTCCTGCCTACGGAGAGCTCTCTCCTAAATCTCTTGTGGAGTGGGTATTGCGCGATAATCTCCCGGTAAGAGTCCAATTGCAGATCCATAAATACATCTGGGCCCCTGACGAACTTGAAGGGGTGTAGGGGCGGGGTGACCCCGCCCGTACTAAGAATAAAGTGAGGGAGTTTAATGATGAACTCAATTGTCTCAAGAAACAAAACCTCCTAAGAAAACTTACCTGCATTAAAGCATCTCATGGATCGAAGATTTCAATAGACGGTCAGACCTATATTAATTTTTCATCCAACGATTATCTTGGTTTATCAAACCATCCTGAAATTGTAAAAGCAGCGGCAGCGGCTTTGAAGAAATACGGCTTCGGTTCCGGTGCATCAAGGCTGTTGAGCGGGACATGCCTGCCTCATGCTGAACTTGAGGAACGAATTGCAAAGTTCAAGAAAACAGAAGCCGCACTTGTATTCAACACGGGTTATGCAGCTAATACAGGGACCATACCCGCCATAGCAGGTGCAGATACAGTCATTTACAGCGATGAGCTTAATCACGCCAGTTTAGTTGACGGCATAAGGCTGTCAAAAGCAGGTGTAAAAGTTTACAAACATAAAGATGTAAATCATCTTGAGTCCCTGTTGAAGAAGTCGTTTAAAAGTAAATCTGTAACTCGAAGATTAGTAATTACCGATACGGTGTTCAGCATGGATGGAGACATTGCGCCGCTGAAGGATTTATTGTCTCTATGTGACAGATACGATGCTGTCCTGATGATCGATGATGCGCACGGGACAGGCGTGCTTGGGAAAACGGGCAGGGGAGGGCTTGAGCATTTTGGCATTAAAGCAGACAACATTATTCAGATGGGGACGTTGAGCAAGGCTGCCGGATGTTACGGAGCTTTTGTTGCAGGCAATAAGGATCTAATTAATCTGTTGGTTAACCGGGCAAGGAGTTTTATTTATTCCACGTCCCTCCCGCCGGCAGTTGCTGCAGCGGGTGTTAAAGCGATAGATATTATTGATAGGAGATCAACGAGATTAAGAGAAAGATTATGGAAAAACAGAGGGCGTCTTTATGACGGTCTTAAAAATATGGGCTTTGATACACTTGATTCAGAGACCCCGATTATACCTGTTCTAGCCGGAGACGCGCAGAATGCCTTGCGCATTGGAAGACATCTTTATAAACATCATATCTTTGCTCCCGCTATCAGACCCCCAACAGTTCCGGAGGATAAGTGCAGGATAAGGTTTTCAATAACTGCCGGGCATACGGATGAGGATATTGATTTGGTTCTGAAAGTATTAAAAATAAATCGCAGATGAATGGAGTGCTTTTATGAGAAAAATAGCGCTGATTGTAATGATAATTGTTTTTGTCGCTCTATCAGGCTGTTCAGGAAACAATGTATCTCAACTATTCGAGACAGCGAAATTTGAGGAGTTGCAAAACAACAAAGATCATGCAGTGCAATTATATGAAGAGATTATAACGAGGCATCCTCGAAGCGAATTTGCTGATAAAGCTAAAGAGAGACTGGCTGCATTAAAGGCGAATAAATAATGGTTTGTTTAGTAACGGGTTCATCGAGAGGGCTCGGTAAAGCGACAGCCCTTGCATTCGGCAAGAACGGGCATCAGGTTATTGTTCACTACAAGGACAATAAGGCTGAAGCTGAGGCAGTCGCTTCAATAATAAATGAATCAATAGTGCTTAAAGCTGACGTTAGATATCCTGATGATGTTAAAACACTTGTTGATGAAGTTATAAAAAAATGGGGCAGGATTGACGTGCTCGTCAACAATGCGGGCATTACAAAAGAATCTCTTCTTGTTAAGACATCGGACCAGGATTTTGACAACATAATAAATACTAATCTCAAAGGCCCGTTTAATTTTACCCGCGCTGTAGGCCGTTATATGATGAAACAAAAATCCGGACATATAATAAATATTTCTTCTTACGCTGGTGTTAAAGGTAAGGAAGGCCTTTCAGCCTATTCAGCATCAAAGGCAGGGCTTATAGGTTTGACAAAGACTGCGGCCATGGAATTCAGCAGATATAATATAATGGTAAATGCGGTTCTTCCCGGATACATGCCCACCGATATGGGTATGGAAGCAAGTGATAAGGCAAGAGAGCTCGCCCTTCATGACAGCCTTGTGAACGAATACTCTAACCCCGATAATGTTGCAGAGTTTATTTGCTATCTTGCAGGAACAACTGGCATAACCGGACAGGTTTTTAATCTGGACGGCAGGGTATTGTAGTGGCTGGAGTTCAGAGACCGGCAATGATTGACAAGCGCTTAGCATAATGTCATTATAGTCTTAATTCTGGTCAACTAAAATGGAGGGCTAACATATGAAAACCTTATCGCTTTCCGAAGCAAAGATGAAATTAAGCGGGCTTGTCGAAGCTGTGTCCAAAACTGACGAAGAGATAGTCATTACAAAAAACGGGTCACCTGCGGCAGTGTTAATAAGTCCTGACGAGTTTGAGAGCCTGAAAGAAACCATTGCGGTCCGTTCGGACGTGTCTCTTATGAATGAAATTAAAAAGGGTCTGAAGGCCCTGAAAGAAAAGAAGGCAAAACTGTATACCCTTGATGAACTGTTCGAGTAAACCTTCCCAGACATGACACATTCAACTATCAAGCTGAAAATTCCCGATGATGTTGCAAATTTAGTCCGAACTTTGCATCCCGAGCTCAAAAAGAAAATCAGGGCCGGCCTCAAGGCCATTTTGTTAAATCCCGCTGAAGGCAAAGCGCTTAAAAATGAACTCGCAGGACTGCGAAGCTTTCGTATCGGCAGGCTCAGGATTATCTACAGAGAAGGTAGAAATGTAATCGAACTTGTTGCCATTGGTCCGCGTGAGCGGATATATGAAGAGACATACAGGCTGTTGAAAAAAGAGGGGCGTTGTTTATAGGCGTTTGAAGCGCGGAACGGATGGTATTTATTTTTTCTCTTTATATCCAGTCGTCCCATTGTCTATAATCTAAACTATAGGCTATAAAGGCGATACAGTAGGCAATTGAAGTCTGAACAGTTCATTCGAATATAGATTTTATATACAGAATGCGGAGTTCACTCTGCATGAAAGGAGATATATATGATACCTATAGACTTTGACATGATTGTTTTTAAGGAAAACGATACTTATGTTGCATATTGCCCGGAGCTTGACATCTCAAGCTGCGGCAGCTCAGTTGCGCATGCCAAAGAAATGCTTAAGACCGCTGTTCGTTTTTTTATTGAAGAAGCTGAAAAGATGGGAACGGTTCATGACATACTGGAAGAAGCAAATTATAAAAAAGATACAAGCGGCAAGTGGCTCCCGCCTCGTCTGATTGCAACCGAACTGGTGAGCATATAACTCATGCCTAAAATAGTCCCTATTCCCGCAAGCAGACTGAGAAAGGTGTTTGAGAAGGCCGGTTTTCAATGCGTTCGGACAGAAGGCGATCATTTTGTTTACACAAAACCCGGCATTCCACGACCAATCGTGATTCCTGACTGGCATGAAGTGCCGGTATTCATCATCAAGAATAATTTGAGAACGGCAAATATGAGCAGGGAAGAATATTTTGAGTTGTTGGGGAAGGTTTGATTACATTTAAAAGAAAAGGTTGAGGGAATAATTGTGGCTGATAGCGATATCTCTGATCGAGACAAAGTTTCAAAAGACAAGCCGACAGTCTTTATCAGCTATAGCAGTAAAGATAGAGAATGGCTTGATCGTCTTCTCCCTCATCTTGATCTTCTTAAAAAGCAAAAACTACTCGATATCTGGGAAGACAGTCGTATAGACGGTGGGGATATATGGTTCGAAGAGATAAAGAGGGCCATGAATTCGTCATCCATAGCCATATTGCTTGTCACTGCAAACTTTCTTTCATCTGATTTTGTACTTAAAGAGGAAGTACCGCATTTTCTGCAAGAGCAGAGACTGAGAGGGATGATTATCATTCCCATTCTTATTCGGCCATGTTTATGGGAGGCTATTCCGTGGATTAAAGCCATTCAGATGCTTCCCGGAAAAGGGAAGTCGGTAGCCGTAGATTTTAAGGATAATTGGGACACACCCTTTATGCAAGCAGCGGGTCTTGTACTTCGCAAGATTCAAGACGCTTCTTTCACGCTTCAAGCGCCGTTATTGACAACAAAATGGCCGATACTCCCTGAAGACCGTATTTCCACCGACCGCCTCCCTGTTACTGGCGCGGAGTTGTTCGGCAGGCAGAAGGAAATGGAGCTTCTTGACGAGGCTTGGGACAAACATAATCTCAACGCAATCAGCTTTGTAGCCTGGGGCGGGGTCGGCAAATCCACGCTTATAAACAAATGGCTCGAATCCATGAAGACCGACAACTTTCGTGGGGCTAAGCGCGTCTTTGGCTGGTCTTTCTACAGCCAGGGCACGGGTGAACAGGCCACTTCAGCAGACCTGTTTATTGCCGAGGCGCTGAAATGGTTCGGAGACCCTGATCCCAAGGCAGGCTCTCCGTGGGACAAGGGACAGAGGCTTGCAGACCTTGTCAAAAAGGAGAAAACACTTCTCATCCTCGACGGCCTCGAACCTCTACAGCCAGCGCATGAAAAGGGAAAGATAAAGGACGCCGCCCTTTCCGTGTTGGTCAATGAACTTAGCAGGGAAAACACGGGCCTTCTCATAATCACCACACGGGAAGAAGTAGCGGAGATGAAAGAACTGAATGCACATGTAGTGCAGACAAACCTTGAGCAGATAACCCCCGAGGCAGGCAGGGCCTTGCTGAGGACTGCGGGCGTGCGCGGTACGGACAAGGAATTAGAAGACGCATCCCGCTCCTTCGGCAACCACGCATTAGCGCTCCGCCTTCTCGGAAGCTATCTTTATGAAAAAGAGGGACACAGGATCGACCATGCCTCCGATATCCCCGGCTTTGAACATATTCCTGAAGATAAAGGAAGACAACCGCGCCGGGTAATGGCTGCATTTGAGGAGCGCTTCGGAGAAGGGGCGGAGGTCGAGTTTTTGAGAATACTCGGACTATTCGACAGACCTGCAGAGCAGGGAGCTATAGAGGCTCTACTGAGAGGGAAGACAATTTCACATCTCACAAAGCAAATTCGAAAATTGGGCATGGCAGGACAGAAAGATCTCATAGCTAAATTGCGTGATTTGAATCTCATCGCAAAAGCAAGCCGCCACGACGGAGGAAAGATCGACAGCCACCCCTTGGTGAGGGAGCACTTCGGCGAGCAGTTGAAGACAGGCTATCCTGACGCATGGAGAGAAGGAAATAATAGGCTTTATGAATACTTCAAGAAACAGGCACCTGAATTGCCGGACACCATAGAAGAGATGTTGCCATTATTCTCAGCCATAACGCACGGCTGTGCTGCTGGGAGGCATCAGGAGGCACTGGATGATGTGTTCGATAAGAGGATAAGCAGGTGGGACGATGCATTTATTGGAACTAAACTCGGAGCCTATGGCGCAGCCCTTTCCTGTATTTCGTACTTCATTGATGAACCATGGTACTTGCCCGTTGCCGGGCTTCACGACCTTAGCAAAGCATTTATTTTAAATAATGCAGGCTTTTGTCTTCGGGCACTTGGTGAACTCAAAGAGGCAACTGAGCCGATACAGGCAGGACTGAAGATGTACATTGCACTAGAAAAATGGGAATTTGCTGTTAGCGCCGCTGACAACCTGAGCGAACTATTTCTTGCAATGGGCGAAGTAGATAGGGCAGTAGAGTATGCAGAAAAGAGTGTGAAATATGCGGACAGGAGCAAAGATGGCTTCGCGAGATTATTCTCTATAAACACTCTTGCCGATGCATTGCATCACGCCGGACATATTGAGGAAGCTGAACGGCTCTTTCGCGAGGCTGAAGAGATACAAAAGAAGGATCAGCCTGAATATCCCTATCTCTATTCCTTCCAGGGCTTTCGATACTGCGACCTTCTCCTTGGAAAGGGGAATTATCAGGAAGTATTGGAGAGGGCTGAGGAGACATTGGAGTTGGGGTCAAAACAAAACTGGCTTCTTGACATTGCCCTTGACCATCTCTCCCGCGGCCGAGCCAATCTGTTCATGACTTTAAAAGAGGGCGGCAATGAGTATTTTGAGGCCAAGAAACATCTTAACGAGGCGGTGGACGGGTTGCGTAAGGTAGGTGCTCAGGAATTTATTACTCGCGGCCTCCTCGCCCGTGCTGAATTGTATCGTATCAAAGAAGATTACTCTAAAGCCCGCCACGACCTCGACGAGGCCATGACTATCGCCACACGCAGTGAGATGAAACTCTACGAGGCCGACTGCCATCTCGGATACGCACGGCTCTATCTCGCCATGGACGAAAAAGCAAAAGCGCAGGAGCATCATTCTATTGCAAAAGAGATGATCAATGCGATGGGCTATCATCGGCGGGATAAAGAGGTCCAAGAGCTTGAGGAGAAGTTGCAGTAAAATTAACTATGCACAAAGGCATCTTCATAACAGGCACTGACACCGGAGTCGGTAAGACTTTTATAACAATTGGTCTGCTGAGGGCTTTGCAAAAACTGGGATTCAACGTCTGTCCGATGAAGCCCGTGGAAACAGGCTGTGGGTCCCTAAAGGGAAGGCTCGTTCCCGCGGACGCGCTGAAACTGATCTGTGCCGCTGAAGTAGACGAGCCCCTTAATCTCATTAACCCTTACAGATTCAGGCAACCGCTTGCCCCGGCAGTTGCGGCTGAACTTGACGGTGTAAAGATAGACAAAAAGAAAATCATTTCCGCCTACAAACAACTATCAAAGAAATACGACATCACAATTGTCGAAGGGGCAGGGGGGGTAATGGTCCCTGTCTACAGAAAATATTTTTTCGCGGATTTAATTAAAGACCTCAACCTGCCGGTTATAATCGTATCAAGACCGGGACTCGGAACAATAAACCATACCCTTCTCACAATAGACGCTGCAAGGAACAGAGGCATAGATATTCTCGGCGTGATAATAAATTATTCGACAAAAATCAAACAGGATATTTCCGTGAAGACAAATCCGGAAGTTATTAAGAAACTCGGAGGCGTGCCTTTGCTGGGAATTGTGCCTTATGCAGAGAAGTCTGCCATCACCTTCTCCAAAATATTTTCTCAGATTGCGGTCAACGTAATAAATTAGTTTTTTTCATTACTATGCGGCACATGGAACGGACCGGATTGTGAAATTTCTACGCTTCACTTTTAATAAACAGAAAGGTTAATATAATTCTCTTTTTTATTTCATGAAATAAAAAAATCCCCCATTTAAAGGGATAAAAAAGCAGGGTGTCTATTTTAATGAAATATATAGTGCTGGTCGGTGACGGGATGGCTGACAGGCCGTTGAAAACGCTTGGATACAAGACATGCCTTCAAAAAGCCCGGACACCTAATATGGACAGGCTGGCAGCGGAAGGCGAAGTCGGCAAAGCGAGAACTGTCCCTCAAGGATTAGACCCCGGTTCAGATGTTGCCAACCTTTCAATCCTCGGTTATGACCCTTCGAAATATTACAGCGGCAGGGCCCCTATAGAAGCGGAATACAGAAAAATAAAGTTAGGACCTGAAGATGTTGCCTTCAGGTGCAATCTTGTTACTCTGAATTTATCAAACTCTGGAAACAGAGATAATGCGGTAATGCAGGATTACAGCGCCGGACATATATCCACTAAAGAAGCTCAATTACTTATTAGAGATCTGAATAAAAAACTCGGCAGTAAAGATATCAGTTTCTACCCTGGCATGAGTTACCGGCATCTTATGGTGTGGAAAAACGGGAAAGAAAAAATGAGGTGTACCCCTCCTCATGATATTTCAGGGAAGAAGATAGGCGGTCACCTCCCCGAAGGGAATGGGGCAGAAACACTTCTTTCACTAATGCATAGTTCAATGGACATTCTCATATCTCATCCGGTAAATCAAAAGAGACTCAGGGACATGCACAAGCCGGCAAACAGCATCTGGCTGTGGGGCCAGGGCAGGAAGCTGACAGTTCCTTCATTCAAAGAAAAATATAATCTGAAGGGGGCGCTGATCTCGGCTGTTGACCTGACAAAGGGCCTGGGCATTTGTGCGGGATTCGATATCTTAAACGTAAAAGGCGCAACCGGATACATTGACACTAATTATATTGGGAAAGCAAAAGCAGCGCTCAAGGCCCTGAAGAAATACGACATGGTATATGTGCACGTTGAAGCGCCGGATGAAGCGGGGCATAACGGTGATTTAAAGGCTAAGATGCAGGCGATCGAGGATTTCGACCAAAAGGTTGTCGGGACTATCCTTGATGGTATAAAGAAGTTAGGAGATTGCAGTATCCTTCTTATGCCCGATCATTTTACCCCAATCAGTGTCAAGACTCATACCAGGGAACCTGTTCCATTTGCTATATATAGAAGCACTGACGTGTCAAAGATTAAAAAAAATAATGCCCGGACGTATTCAGAGAATATATGCAAAATGAAAAATATTCTTGTCTTTGAAAAGGGACATAAATTGATGGACTATTTTATTAAGGGAGTAAATTCAAAATAAGTTGTCAGTTGTAAGACTAATAAACTGACAACTGAAAACTATAGTAACGGCATTAAATTAAAATACATCTTAAGCATTTAATTAGCTGTAATATAAAGGAAATATCATATTTTAACTTAAGTTATTTATTGCCGTTACTATAAATTGGCATTTGACATTAAAAGATATTGAATTCATAATTCTTATCTGGAGATTATGTACATTGTGAATAAGGTGGTGAAAACAAATTGGCTTTAATCGTTCAAAAATACGGCGGCACCTCTGTAGCTAATACAGAAAGAATCAAGGCAGTAGCCGAAAGGGTCGTGGCAACAGCCAGACAGGGAAATAAGGTTATCGTTGTCGTATCCGCGATGTCCGGGGAAACCGACAAGCTTGTAGGATTTGCCCATGAAATCACTGAGAGACCGGATGAAAGGGAAATGGACCTTCTGCTTTCCTCAGGTGAAAGAATCACGAGCGCACTTACTGCTATGGCAATTCAGAAGCTGGGGCATGGCTCAATGAGTTTCACTGGGAGGCAGGTGGGGATCAGGACCGACAGTTCGCACACTAAGGCCATGATTGAAAGCATAGATGCAGGCCGGCTCACCGCTGCCCTGGACCAGGGCAAGATCCCGGTTGTCGCAGGCTTTCAGGGGATTGACGAATTCTCTGATGTTACAACGCTCGGCAGGGGCGGCTCGGACACTACGGCCGTTGCAATCGCCGCTGCGCTGGAGGCAGACCTTTGCGAAATATATACGGATGTAGAAGGAGTGTTCACTGCTGACCCCAGGATAGTGCCTGATGCCAGAAAAATGGACAGGGTGTATTATGATGAAATGCTGGAGATGGCCAGTCTTGGCGCAAAGGTCCTTCACGGGCGCTCCGTTGAATTCGCCAAAAAATATAATGTTCCTCTTGTGGTCAGATCGAGTTTCAATCAGGCACCCGGAACACTTGTTACAAAGGAGGATGGAGGTATGGAAAAAGTCGTTATCACGGGTATTACTCATGATAAAAACCAGACGAGAATAACCCTGAAGGGAGCGCCTGACAGACCAGGCATAGCGGCCAGGATATTTAATGCCATTGCAAAGGCGAATATCAATGTTGATATGATCGTTCAGAATATAAGCAGTGCGGACAGTGCCACGGACCTCTCTTTTACAGTCTCAAAGGCTGAAGCGGACAGGGCCTTTGAGATTACGCAGAAGATATCTGAAGAACTCGGCAGTAAAGGCGCGAGTATCAATAAAGAGGTGGCAAAGGTTTCGATTGTCGGCGTAGGCATGCAGTCTCATTTCGGCGTTGCCGCGCAGATGTTTGAGACCCTCTCGAAAGAGGGCATTAACATCAAGATGATAAGCACATCCGAGATCAAGATCTCCTGCATAGTTGATGTTAAGCATATGGAAGCTGCTGTTAAAGCGCTTCATGATTCGTTTAATCTTGCTAAAGTATAGGCGTATCATTCTGAATGGTTAAATTATGAGAAAGATCGAAATCTACGATACCACTCTCCGTGATGGGGCACAATCAGAGGACATCTCGTTCTCCGTTGAGGACAAGTTAAGGATACTGGCAAAGCTCGATAAGTTCGGCATCCATTATATTGAGGGCGGATGGCCGGGCGCCAATCCCCGGGACGTCGAGTTCTTCAAACAGGCCCGGACGTTCAAACTTAAAAATTCCAAACTTGCCGCATTCGGCGCCACTCACCGGGCATCACTCACGGTGAGTAAAGATCCAAGCATTAAAGAGATCCTTTCAGCAAAAACCCCTGTAGTCACTATCTTCGGCAAGACCTGGGATTTCCATGTGAGAGAGGCCTTGCGGGTATCGCTCCAGAGGAACCTGGACCTGATTTATGACACAATAACATATCTGAAAAAGAAGGTGCCCCAGGTATTTTTTGATGCAGAGCACTTCTTTGACGGATACAGGGCAAATCCTGAATATGCATTAAAGGCACTGGAAGCAGCCGTATCAGCGGGAGCAGACTATCTTGTGCTATGTGATACTAACGGCGGAGTATTGCCCGGTGACGTTGGAAAAATTGTTAAGGAGATAGTCGGAAAGTTTCAGACGCCGGTCGGCATGCATGCCCATAATGATTCTGAATGTGCTGTTGCCAACTCGATTACGGCCGTTGAAAACGGCGCCTCGCAAGTCCAGGGAACCATAAATGGATTAGGTGAAAGATGCGGGAATGCCAACCTGATTTCCGTTGTCCCGGCCTTGCAGCTAAAACTTAAGTATAGCTGTATAACTGCTGATAATTTAAAAAAACTGAAGGACGTTTCACGATATGTGACAGAGATATCCAATCTCAGGCATTTCAAGAGACAACCCTTTGTCGGAGACAGCGCCTTTGCCCATAAGGCAGGCATTCATGTCAGCGCGGTCCTCCGGCATCCTGAAACATACGAGCATATCAGGCCTGATCTGGTTGGTAATTATCAGAGGGTACTGGTGTCTGATCTGAGCGGCAAGAGCAATATTGTCAGAAAGATAAGTGACTTTAAATTAAAGATTGATCCGGATTCTCCAAAGGTATTAGAGATTGTGAAGGAGCTGAAACAGCTTGAAAATCAGGGATTCCAGTTTGAAGGGGCTGAGGCATCACTTGAACTATTGATAAAAAAGAGCTTTGGACTTTACAGAAAATCGTTTGATCTTATAGGGTTCAGGGTCATAGTCGAGAAACGGAAAGAGGGTGAAGAACCGCTCAGCGAGGCAACCATCATGATAAGGACCCCGCAGGGGATTGAACACACAGCTGCTGACGGCAATGGTCCTGTTAATGCGCTGGACAAGGCGTTAAGAAAGGCCCTTGAAAAATTTTATCCGCAGCTTAAAGACGTTTCCCTGATAGATTATAAAGTGCGGGTGCTGACTGCAGGGAAGGGCACCGATACTAACGTCAGGGTCTTAGTCGAGTCAGGAGACGGTAAGCATAAATGGGGGACCGTAGGAGTTTCTGCGAATATAATTGAAGCATCCTGGCAGGCCCTTGTGGACAGTATTGAGTATAAATTGCTGAGAGGATAAGGTGTGAATGTAGGGGCAGGTCTTGTGCCTGCCCAATTCAGGGCAACCACAGGGGGATGCCCCTACAGTAAACTATGCTTGAAGAAACCGGCATTGTCACTAAAATTGACGGCAACATGGCTAGGGTTCTTGTGCAGAAAAAAAGCGCCTGTGACGGTTGTTCCGTTGAGGGAGCGTGTAAGGCGACGCCGGAAGGAATGGACATAGAGGCGCTGAATGCCGTCCATGCCAAAGTAGGGCAAAGAGTAAAAATTCTGATGACCCCAAGGGACTATCTCAAGGGAACTATGATAGTGTATGGGCTTCCTCTCGTTGTTTTCATCGCAGGCGCCATATTCGGCAAGAATATTGGTGAAGAGTATTTAAAAGGAATGAACTCGGATCTTATCGCGGCAATTGCGGGTTTTATCGCGTTAGCAGTGTCTTTGGCAGGAGTCAGAATATGGAGCAAAAGGATGGAATTGAGGACTGAGTATAAACCGGTTATCGAGGAAATAATTGAGTGATACGTAACTTGAAACTTACATCTTGAAACATATAGATTGAAACTATTTTTTTGAGGGAGGATTACTTTATGGGTATTGATGTGGACAAAATCAGGAATCTTGCGGTAATTGCTCATGGAGGCGCAGGGAAGACTTCGCTTGTTGAGGCCATGCTTTTTGATTCAAAGGCAACGGCCAGACTGGGGACCACTCTGGACGGGAATACGGTGACGGATTACGAGCCAGAGGAAATAGAACGTAAAATCTCGATTTCTTCTGCTGTTGCTTTCTGTGACTGGAAGGGGCACAGGATCAATATTATCGACACTCCCGGGTATATTAATTTTATTGAAGATACAAAATCCTGTCTCAGTGCAGTAGATGGAGCAATCGTTATTGTCAGCGCATTATCGGGCGTAAAGGCCGAAACACGAAAAATCTGGAAGTTTGCATCGGATTTCGGAGTACCGAGGCTTGTATTCGTTAATAAGATGGACCGGGAAAATGCCAATTTCCAGGGGGCTATCGATAGTATTGAAAAATCCTTTGGCCTGTCTGCGATTCCTCTTAATATCCCAATGGGCGCGGAGAGCAATTTTGAAGGGGTCATTGATATTGTTAAAATGAAGGCCTTCAAATTTCAGGGCGGCGCCATGACTGAAATTGATATTCCGGATGCCTTAAAAGCCGATGCGGAAGAGTACAGAAAAAATCTGGTTGAAAAAGTAGCCGAGACCGATGATGACTTGCTTGAAAAATACCTGGAGGGCACTGATCCGACGGACGAAGAAATAAGCAAGGGAATCAAAGAGGGCTCTATCAAGCAGTTATTTGTCCCGGTAGTTTGCGGTTCTGCAACAAGTAATATCGGTGTTCAGCCGCTGCTTGATGCAGTATTATTTTGCCTCCCTTCTCCGGCGGAAAAAGCCGCTGTTTCCCCTATAACAGGCAAGAACCCGAAAACCGGGGAGGAAGTCAGCAGAAATCCTGTCCCGGGTGATCCGCTGGCGGTCAGGGTTTTTAAAACCATTGCAGATCCCTTTGCAGGCAAACTTACTCTATTCAGGGTATATTCAGGGGTCCTTAAATCCGATAGTGCTATTATTAATTCCACCCGTGACAGTAAAGAAAAAATGGGAAGCATGTTTTACCTCCTCGGTAAAGGTCATGTGCCGGTAAAAGAGGTAGGTCCGGGTGAAATCGCGGCGGTTGCAAAATTGAAAGAACCTCAGACCGGTGATACGTTTACGGATGCGGTCGCCCCGATTCTTTTTGCCTCTGTTCAATTTTCAGAACCGATAATATCGTATGCAATCGGACCGAAATCAAGGGGCGATGAGGATAAAGTAAGTATCGGACTTCACAGACTGCTTGAAGAAGACCCTACACTGAAATTTCATAAAGACCCGGAAACAAAAGAGATGATCATTTCCGGAATGGGACAGATGCATCTTGATGTTACCCTCCAGAGACTAAAGAGAAAATTCGGGGTGGAAGTTGAGATGAATACACCCAAGATACCATACAGAGAGACGATTAAGGCCGCCTCGAACGCTCAGGGCAGATATAAAAAGCAGTCAGGCGGAAGAGGACAGTTTGGGGACTGCTGGATCAAGATAGAGCCTCTGCCCGGCGGAGGCTTCGAGTTTGTTAATAGCATTGTCGGAGGCGCAATCCCGAGACAGTATATCCCTGCGGTGGAAAAAGGCATTGTCGAGAAATTGAAGGAGGGATTAATTGCCGGATATCCGGTAATTGATGTGAGAGCCACATTATATGACGGTTCGTACCACAATGTAGACTCGTCGGAAATGGCGTTTAAGATTGCCGGATCAATGGCATTGCAAAAAGCCGCTCCAGACGCAAAAGTCACTATTCTGGAACCTATAGTCAAAGTTGAAGTTAATACGCCTGAAGAATTCCTGGGGAATGTCATAGGAGATCTCAATTCAAAGCGCGGCAGGGTACAGGGTGTTGAATCCGAGGCTGGAGGCAGCCAGAAGGTCAGCGCTCTAGTCCCCATGGCTGAAATGCTTACATATGCAAATCAACTTAATTCATTGACCAGCGGGCAGGGCTTGTATTCAATGGAGTCTTCTCATTATGAAGAAGTCCCGGCTCATATCGCACAGAAAATTATAGCTGAAAAAGAAGAAGCAAAAAAAGAAGCATAGTTTGAAAGTAACCCCTCAGTTACAGGGGGTTGGATGATTCCCCTCTTTGAAAAAGAGGGGCAAGGGGAGATTTTTTGATGAATGTTTTTATTTCAAAATCCCCCTTAATCCCCCTTTTTCAAAGGGGGAGATTTGAAAGGAGAACTTTTTATAAGTGCTTGTAGAATTCAGCATAGTTCCGCTTGGTAAAGGCGCAAGCGTTGGAAATGATGTTGCAAAGGTTTTAAAAATTGTAGATAATAGTGGCCTGCCATATAAATTGAATCCTATGGGCACTGTTGTTGAAGGTAAGTGGGATGATGTGATGGCCTTGATTAAGAAATGCCACCAGGCCGTCTTGAGAGGTGAAGAAAGGGTAGTTACTTCTATTAAGATTGATGACAGAAAAAAACATCATAACATGATTGAAGAAAAGGTGGAATCCGTAGAAATGAGACTCCATAAGTCATTGAAGAAGTAAGGAATCTATAAGATGAAGATTCACATCGGACTTGATGCAGGCTCAGTCAGTGTAAAATTTGCGATTCTGGATTCTGAAGGCAGTATCGTTGAGACGAAATATGTACGCCATAAAGGCAACCCGCTTTCGGTTGCCTATGATCTTCTGAAACAATTACCTTCTGACGCTTTTCTGAGCGTTACAGGTTCCGCGGGAAAACTCATTGCCAGGGCTTTTGGGATAAAACCAATAAATGAAGTGGTCGCCCTCAGCTATTCAACAAAAAAATTGTATCCGCATGTGAAGACTGTTATCGAAATGGGCGGAGAGGATTCCAAGCTTATCCTTCTTGATAAAGGGATGGTCAAGGAGTTCTCCATGAACTCGGTATGTGCGGCAGGCACCGGTTCTTTTCTTGACCAGCAGGCTGAAAGACTTAATCTGACTATAGAAGAGTTCGGCGAACTTGCCCTCAAATCAGAAAAACCTCCGCGCATAGCTGGACGGTGCAGTGTGTTTGCAAAATCGGACATGATCCATCTTCAGCAGATAGCTACTCCGATGGAAGATATTGTTGCAGGACTCTGTTTCGCGGTTGTGAGAAATTTCAAAGGTGCAATTGTTAAGGGAAGGAAAATTATTCCTCAAATATCTTTTCAGGGAGGGGTTGCTGCAAATCTAGGCATAGTAAGGGCTTTTAATGAGATATTCAATATTGAAGTAACTGTTCCTGATTATTTTGCATTTATGGGAGCTATTGGATCGGTTTTAAAGGATGTGAAAGATGGTATAACGAATGAATTTGATATACAAAGCCTTGAAGATCATCTAACTTCGGGCAAGGTATCTGATAATGGACGTTATCCTCTAATTATTGAGGGTGACAACTTTTTGGACAGGCACGGAAATGGAAGAAAAAAAATTGTGGTAGGCGGCGGCAATGGTGACCATGAACCAGAATTAGCCATAAATGAGACAGGCTATGTTATAAAATCTCAGGTACTGACTAAGGCATATATGGGAATAGATATTGGATCAATAAGTACAAACCTTGCGGTGATTGACGAAAAGGGGAAGCTCATTTCCAAAAGATACCTTATGACGGCTGGCAGACCTATTGACGCTGTTATGTGTGGCCTGAAAGAAATTGGAGAAGAAGTCGGCAGTAAGGTTGAGATTCTGGGAGTAGGTACGACAGGTTCCGGCAGATATATGATTGCTGACTTTGTAAATGCAGATATTGTAAAAAATGAGATTACAGCACAGGCTAGAGCAGCCATATTTATTGATAAAAATGTTGATACTATTTTCGAGATAGGCGGACAGGATTCCAAATATATTTCCATAGACAATGGTGTAGTAGTTGACTTTGAGATGAATAAAGCCTGTGCGGCAGGTACAGGGTCTTTCCTTGAGGAACAGGCTAAGAAGCTTAATATATCAATTAAAGAAGAATTTGCTAGCAGGGCCTTTTCATCAAAGCACCCATGCAATCTTGGCGAAAGATGTACGGTTTTCATGGAAAACTCCTTGATGGCGAATCTTCAACAGGGAATGCAAAAAGAAGATCTGCTTGCAGGTCTTGCATACTCCATTGTAGAAAATTACATTAATAGAGTGGTCTCAAGTAAAAGAATCGGTAAGAATATTTTTTTTCAGGGGGGTACGGCATTTAATAAATCGGTAGTAGCCGCCTTTGAAAAATTTATAGGTCAAGAAATTACAGTACCGCCAAACCACGATGTCACCGGAGCAATAGGCATGGCACTTATTGCGAGAGATAATATCATGTCAAAGGAGGCTGACCATAAGACGTCTTTTAAAGGGTTTGGGCTATCGAACCGTTCTTACTCTACGTCATCATTCGAATGTAAAGGATGTTCAAATGTTTGTGATATAAATAAAGTCAGTATGGAAGGTGAAAAAAGACATTTATTTTACGGAGGCAGATGCGAGAAATACGATATAAAGAAAAAAGAAAGGTCAAACATCGAAGACCTTTTTGCATTTAGGGAAGAATTGCTCTGGAAGGAATATTCACAGAAATCGGAACCAAAGCCTGAAAGCACAAAAAAGATAGGGATTCCTTATATATTTTTTTTTCAGGACTACTTACCTTTCTGGACCGCGCTTCTTTATGATCTCGGTTTTGATATTACTGTTTCCCCGAAGACAAACAGACAGATCGTTAATCTCGGTACAGAGACGGTCCTTTCAGAAACATGCTACCCGGTTAAGGTAGCTCACGGCCATGTAAAGTATCTCATTGAAAATGGTGTTGAGAATATCTTCTTGCCATCTTTCGTCAGTCTGAAAAACGAAGATATATATTTTGACAAAGAGTCGCCATGTCCCTATGTGCAGACGATGCCTTATCTTTCTAAAGCCGCTTTCAGAGGTGCGAATATATTGAGTCCGATAATAGATTTCAGAAAGGGAGATAAATTCATTATCAGACAGATAAAAAGTGCTCTCAAACAGTTTAATATATCTGCGAACGAGATAAGATCCGCTCTATTAAAAGCAAAGGAAAAGCAGAAGGAATTCCAAAACCTTATTCAAAAAAAGGGAAGGGATACCCTGTCTTCCCTGAAAGAAAGAACCATCGTGATTGTGGGCAGGACTTATAATTCTTGTGACAGTGGTGTGAATCTGCAACTCCCGCAGAAACTTTCAACACTTGATGTCCTCTCCATTCCCATCGATTTTCTCTCTATTGATGCAATAGACATTAAAGATAAATGGCCTCAGATGTACTGGAAGAGTGGAAAGAGAATTATTCAGGCTGCAAGGTTAATAAAAGACGAGCCGATGTTATATCCCATATATATCAGTAATTTCAACTGTGGGCCTGATTCTTTCATATTTGAATATTTCAAGGAAGAGATCGGTGATAAACCATATCTTTTTCTGGAAATAGATGAACACAGCGCAGATGCCGGTGCAATAACCAGATGTGAGGCATTTCTGGACAGCATCGAGAATAAAAGAATTGATGACGGTAGGAGCAGGAAACCGGCAAAAAAGATCATGAAGTCAGAGACAATGCGATTGAGTGAAAAGAAAGTTTTTATTCCGAAAATGTGTGACCACGCATATGGATTGGCGGCTGCATTTGAATATACTGGAGTCTATGCAGAGGTATTGCCTGAGCCTGACAGAGAAACAATTAAAATTGGAAGACAGACTGTATCCGGCAAACAGTGCTTTCCATGTATACTTACAATAGGCGAGATGCTAAAAAAAGTATATTCCTCAAATTCAATCTCTGAAAATTTTACTTTTTTTATGCCGGCTGGGACCGGACCTTGCAGATTTGGCCAATATAATATATTCCAGAGACTTGTTCTGGAGCAGCTTGGGTTAAATAATGTTCGGGTATTCTCACCTGTTCAGGACAGGACTTTTTATCATGAGCTTGGAATAGCAGGTGATGACTTTATTAGAAGGGCCTGGGAAGGTATTGTAGGGATAGAAGTGCTTACAAAATGTCTTCATGAAACAAGGCCCTATGAAAGAGAAAAGGGTTTAACGGAATATGCCTACAGCAGTAATTTAACAAAACTGTATAATGCCCTCAAGGGGAAAAACGGCAATATTGAAGGAGTATTAAGTAACATACGGACGGAGTTCGATTCTATTCCAAGATATAAGGAGAAAAAACCACTCATAGGTATAATCGGGGAAATATTTGTTAGATCAAACAGGTTTACAAATGAAAACCTGATTAATAAAATTGAATCGTTAGGTGGCGAAGTATGGCTTTCCCCTCCTGAGGAATGGATCTATTATGTAAATCATATCGGAATAAAACATGCATTTGTAAAACGTGATTTTACTGAGACCGTAAAACTTTTATTGAAGAACCACCTTCAAAGAAAAATTGAACACAAATATGGGAATATATTTAAAGGTAATCTCAAGACTATTCATGAGCCTTCAACCAGAGAGATTCTAAAAAAGGCCAGGCCATATATACATGATTCATTTGAAGGAGAGACAATCTTAAGTGTAGGCAAAGCAATTGACCTGATAGAGAAAGGTGTTTCGGGAATTGTAAGTGCAATGCCTTTTGGATGCATGCCTGGTACAATAGTTACAGCTCTCTTGAGTGCGATAAGCAATGACTATAGTATTCCATGTATAAGTATTCCGTATGATGGTACGGAATCTGTAACGAATGAAATACAGCTTGAGGCATTCATGCATCAGGTAACTAACTACAGAGACAAGAATAAATTTGATATAGGATGAATAGTACTATATTTTCTAAAGAGTATGTTTGACATGGCTGATTTATTGCAACTAATTAAAGATACTCCACTAGGTGGCCTGCTCATTTTTTTGGGGATTCTAACGTTATCTGTTGGGTTCGGACTGGAGTTTAAGATCGGTATTGACGTAGCGAAAATGAACAAAACGTTTGCCAAGATTCTTGGCAGTACATTTCTTATTTTCGGGATTATTCACTACGTGTCCAGTGAACAGAGTGCATTCCTACCTCTAAGTGACCCTTTTTTAGTCTACTACCTAATTTGTATTCCAATTGCAGTAGTCCTTTGTTGGATTGTGTTAATGTTCACAACTGGTGACCTTCAAGTTCGTGCTACAAAATACATTTTTATTTTAATTGGATTTTTGGTTACCATTGCCGCCATTTGGAGAATAATTGATATTGTCGCATATTTAAGCGATCCTAAAAATCAAAAAATTCCGTTAGGTCTTTATGTAAGATCTAGCTACTTGCCATACTTTATACTTATCGGAGTCGCACTCGTAATATTTGTTTGTATTATCTTTATATACACACAGAAACCACCTAATCTTGAAAATAGAATTCCTATCTATAGTAACACTAAATTTTGTATGTATCTAATTACATGTAGATTGGTATGGGAAATCGTAGACTACATTGCAAGTGTTAATATACCTGGCCCTAAATAAAAATCAGTGGACTTTGTAAAAAAAGGCGCTTCTGGTATAATTAGTGCGATGCCTTTCGGCTGTATGCCCGGTACGATTGTAAGCGCCCTGTTAAAAGGACTCAAACGGGACAGCGGCATACCGTGTCTCAGCGTTGCATATGACGGGGCCGAAGCAACAGGTTCTGATATTCAACTTGAGGCGTTTATGCATCAGGCAAGTGAATATAACAGCAAAAAAGCTATTAGCGATTAGCGGTCAGCTGTGAGCTTTTATAAATGGGAAAGAGATATTTTAAATGCGTTTTATGAAAGGAGGTTAATGGATGGGCAATGTTGTAAAGTGGCGTAAGAAGAAGATGAGTAAGCACAAACACAGAAAGCTTCTTAAAAGGACCAAGCACCAAAGAAGAAATAAATAAATTTATTTGATATAGAGATTAATTTCAGAATGGTATAACAAGGGACTGACTTTAGGTTCCTTGTTATGTATTAAGTTTCTTATTCCTTCCTGATTTTGCAAATTAATTTTAAAAAATAAATCAATTGTTAAAGCTAAACCTCCGGTGTTTCGGGAGTCTTTCCCGAAACTGATCCAATAGCGAATATTCTTTAAATGGATTCGATATGCGGCTTCAAGTTTGTAACTTGAAGCCTGAACTTTTGCGCAATAAACACCGCATTATCAACCTCCACGCCAAGCAGTCAAGCTTCAAGAAAATCCTCAATGACTCGGATAAGAATGCAGGGAAATGGATAAAATATTGCTATTCAAATGCTGAAAAGGAGAAACTTAAGAGGAGACTTGAAATATTTAAGGAAAATAT
>CAYMUX010000046.1:0-25555 GCA_964393845.1 uncultured Nitrospiraceae bacterium | reverse complement strand
CTGTTAAGAAACGACGACGGTGAGATGTATCTTCATGAGAAGCATGACATTAAACTTCTCCTTAATATTGGGGCCAACCCTTTTGTCGCAACGCGGTTCAACTATATGTCCAAAGGCATCCCGGCAGCCCGGGAAGAAAACGGATGCGTGTACATTGTCATAGATCCGGCTTATACCAATTCCGCTGCCCACGCGGATATATGGCTGCCTGTCAGACCCGGCACAGATGCCGCCCTGCTCGCGGCAATGCTTTACTATATTATTAAAAACGATTCAAAGGACGCTCCTTCGGCAACGTATATAGACCATCCCTTTGTTGAAAAATATACTATCGGCTGGCAGGAATTTAAAGACGCGTTCCTCGAATATACAAAAAAGCCGGACCCATCCAACAACTTAAATTATTTCACCCTCGAATGGGCAGAGGAGAAGACCGGAATTTCAACGGACAATATAAAGAAGATATCTCATTTATTCGGCATTACCAAACCCGCTGCAATGGAAATCGGCATGCATGGGACCTCTCACCATACAAACGGAGATGTAACATCAATCCTGATGACAGCCCTCTGCCTTATAACCGGCAACGTTGATATACCAGGAGGGCTTGTCTTTATCGATAGTCAGAAACCGAAGAAGGGCAGTAAAACGGTCGGGAAAGAGTTCCTGGAAAAAGTTGTGAGCAGAAAAATAAACGGCAATGATATTTCAGGCAAGCTGTCAGAGCTTAACAAAGATACATTTGGTGACTATCCTGCTTCATGGAAAGGGGTACTGACTGACCTTCCTGAAAAAATAAAAGAAGGCGTCAAGTTAAAGTTCGGCACCTTTAAGGATTACTGCTATCCGGTCAAGGCCTTTGTGACAAGGGCAGGCAATCCGGTCATAACCGCAGGCAATACTTCCGCATGGAAAGAGGCGCTGACTGCGAAGGACGGGGATGATTACCTCCTTGAACTCATGGTATTTATAGATACCCATATTTCTGCAACCGGCAAATACGCTGATATCATTCTGCCTGAAGCCGGGTACCTTGAGAGAATGGGCGTCAGCGATGTTTATACAATGAGCCCGGAAATAGCAATCAGGGACCAGGTTATAAAACCCCTGCACCAATCCAAAACACCTTTTAAATTTATGTTAAGCATATCTGAAGCGCTGATAAAGAATGGCGACCCTGATATTAAGGCTGAAGATTTCAAGCTTCAATATAATAATGAAGAGGCCTTCATAAACGAGATATTATCAGAGGCCCCCGGATTTTATAATATCGGAGAGCCCCTCCCCTATCCCGGTCTGCCGGAGGGCTGCTTGATAAGGGGCGTGCCGGATAATCCCGAAGCTGTCTGGGGGAATAGAATTATAAAGCACGGTGAGCTTGTAACTGTAGATTGGCTCAGAAAACACAATGGGGTTGCAGTGTGGCCGGCAAGTTATTACAGGTACAAAAATTCAGCTGCTTCTCCTTCAGCAAAATATCCGAAGACGGGATCAAAGAAATTTGAATTCAAGTTCAGCTATATAGAAAATATTAACAGGATCTTCGGAACAGACCTTCCCACAACCTTTTACTGGTCTGAATGTAAATGGAATTCCAGAAATTCAATATATAAAAATATAGACCGGGAATATCCCTTTCAGTTAATAAGCGGCAGGGTCCACCATTCCATGACAATGACGGCAGTCTGTCCGTACCTTGCTGAGACGAATACGGAATGTATGGAAGCATTAAACGATCAATTCGAATATACAATGCCGGAATGTGCGGATGTTCCCAATAAGACCGGCCTGCAGGACAATACAGAGAATTCTTTCAAGCCATGCAGCGTATCAATTCCCGTGCTCGCTGTTAACAGGGCAGAGGGGGAGAATCTGGGCCTGAAGACCGGAGACCTGGTGACGCTCGAAAACCCACTGGGTAATAGAATAAGGGGCAAGGTCTTTTTGACTGACGAGATAATGCCGGGGGTCATCAAGACCGCATTCGGCCCGGGGGGGCAAAAGGCTTCAGGCATCGGTTTTATGAATAGCACGTTTGAATACACTCCGAATATTAATGAACTCCATGATCCCGCAAACATCACTTCATTGACCGGGGCCCCGGGGTTTGGAGATATTATGGTGAAGTTGATCAAAAATACAGTTTAGATATTTGATCGTTCAAACTCATTCTACTATGTAGTAAAATCAAATATGGCGCTTTCAAAGAGACAGACATCAGTGGCAGAAGCAATCAAAGGGAAAGCGCAGAGGCTGATGATGCTTAGAAAGCAGGATGCAAAGTCTGATCTTCTAATAAAGAAAACCGTCAATGAAATCAGCGGCCTTTTGGACACAAATGATTTATGGCAGGAAAAGGAACTTGTCGATATCATAACCAATGCCCTTGTGCGCCTGAAGAAATTCGCTATGGCTTCAGCATTTTCACAAAAGCAGAAGAAGCGGTAACTAATTCAGGAGAAAATTTGACTACTTGCAGTTGCCGATACGGCGGCCGCTCATCTGCTGGGTCATTTTCATACTGTCCATTTCCATCTTTGTTTCGCCTTCGAATGTGTCGCCTTTATAAGTGACCTTGCCGATACTTTTTACCTGTTTCCCTTCGCTGACACAATCCACTTCCCACGTTACCGTATTGCCTTTAACATCGGTGTTTTTGATCTTGCAGTCCTGTTTGTTTCCCTTGTCCATCTCCTTGACCTGAGGCACGTTGTCCTTACTGGTAAGGCACTGAGTGTGTTTCATTGCCGGCATCTGCATAGGCATGCCGGGCATATCCATCTTTGTAGTGAACTCCCAAAGGCCGTCCTTCATATCCATAGCTGATGCGATCTGGACCAAGAACAGCGCTAAAAAAACTGCTGCGATTGTCATGGGTCTGTAATACATGTCTTCCTCCCTTTATTAAAAGATTTGAGCAGATTGCATTATACAATTTATGCGGACCTGTTTGGAAAAATTTTCCATCCATACTGCCTTGCAGTGGCTGCAGGTATTGAGGGTAAACATTTTCACCGGTCGCTCCACAAGTCATACTGACATGATCCGTATTTTCAATAATATGCTAGCAATTTTTCAAAGGGGCTGTATAATTTTAATATGGACTGATAATTCACGCAAGGAGGTATTATGGCTAAAATTACATTTAAGGGGAATCCTGTGAACACCGTAGGGGAGCTTCCGCAGCTCAATACGAAGGCCCCGGATTTCAGGCTGACAAAGACAGACCTCTCCGATGTGTCTCTGGGTGACTTTGCAGGCAGAAAAATTGTTCTCAATATTTTTCCAAGCATAGACACACCTGTGTGCGCAATGTCAGTGCGGAGGTTCAATGACGAGGCGGCAAAACTGGAGAACACGGTCGTGCTCTGCATCTCCGCTGACCTCCATTTTGCGCAGGGCAGGTTTTGCGGCGCCGAGGGACTGAATAATGTCATCCCTCTGTCAGTGTTCCGGTCTGTGAGCTTTGGAAAAGACTATGGTGTAACTATCACCAGCGGAGCGCTTTCGGGACTCCTTTCAAGGGCTGTCGTAATCATTGATGACAACGGCAGCATAGCATATACTGAACAGGTCCCTGATATAGTCAATGAACCGAATTACGCAGCTGCCCTCGATGCTTTGAAAAAGGCATGAAAAAAACTGATCGTAGTGAAGAAATCTCTCATAATCGGTTTTTGTAAATATATCCTCCTGCGCTCGTTTCCCTTCGCTGTAACATGATACAGCGCGCCTTCATATTCTATTCTTAATGGTCTTGCCATGTCCCTTTATAAATGTGCTGACGGATTATAAATCAGTTTAGTCTTCTGCGATTTTTGTTGTCAATCATCTAGCCGATTTTCTCATGTCGAGCCCTGCCCCTTTCTTTCTCTGATCATGGTAAAATAAACTACTCGAAGAACAGCAGCCAGAAGCAGCGGTGGATAACAAGCTCATTACTGTACATGAAATAGAGATTAAATAAAGTTAATGGCTATAGACATCTATTGAATTTTAGAGAAGCAATACAAAGAGAAACAGGAATTGTAAAAAGAAGGTGGCGGCTTAGTACATCAGAGGGGCCACTTCAGAATTTCAACTAAAAAAAGGTTTGACTCCATTTAATGCATAGCAACACATCAAATAAAACTTTTTATTACGACAAATTAGCTGGACAGTATAAATGGGATGACTTTGCTAACAAATATGAAACTACACGCCGTTTGAAACTGATTTTTGGGAAATTGATTACGCCATCTGAATTAAAAAATAGACAATTTCTGGATGCCGGAAGTGGAGGAGGTCATTTTTCGCATGCCGCAGAGAGTCTGGGAGCAAAGGTAGTTTCCTTGGATGTTGGTTTTAACCTGCTTAAACAGGTCGGGACAAGGAGTGACAGTGAAAAAGTTTTAGGCAGCACACTAGAGATACCTTTTAAAAAAAACTGTTTTGATATTGTTTTAAGTTCAGAAGTTATCGAACACACACCTGATCCTATTAGAGCAATCGCAGAATTATCTCAAGTCGTAAAACCTGGTGGAATATTATTGATAACTGTTCCTTGCCGCTTATGGAACCCTATTGTTAGACTGGCAACTGTTTTAAAGTTAAGACCATATGGAGGCTATGAAAATTTTCTTTGGCCTCGTGAACTATAGTAACGGCAATAAATAACTTAAGTTAAAATATGATATTTCCTTTATATTACAGCTAATTAAATGCTTAAGATGTATTTTAATTTAATGCCGTTACTATAAGACATTCTCTCGAAAGCCATGGATTTGTAATAGAAATATTGACTGGCTTTAATTTCTGTCCTTTTTTTTCCGGAAAGCTAGATGCCCTTTTTAGTTTTTTTGATAAAGTTTACGGAAAAAGCATGCCGTGGCTTATGGTCAATGTTGCCGTAAGAGCCCGTAAAAAAGGCAATGACCCCGGAGGAATATGATGATGATATCGGTAGTTATTCCCGCGTATAATGAAGCTGGCAATATAAAAGTGATCGCCGACAAGATTGCCGAGCAGTTAGGTAAAATGGATTCATATGAAATTATTTTTGTTGATGACGGAAGCACAGATTCAACTCTCAATGAGATTAAGAAAATTGCAAAAAATGATAACTCGCTGAAATACATTTCTTTTTCAAGAAATTTTGGTCATCAAAGGGCTTTAAAAGCCGGCTTGGACCATGCCAGTGGAGACTGCGTTATAAGTATGGATGCCGATTTACAACACCCCCCGGGATTAATAACCGAGCTTATTAATAAATGGCGGGAAGGTTATGACGTCGTATATACCGTCAGAAAAGATGTTTACGGCGTCGGTTTTTTTAAAAAGACAACATCAAAGATTTTTTACAAATTAATGACAAGGATATCTGATGTTGATATACCGTTAGGCTCCGCAGACTTTAGATTACTGGATAAGAAGGTTGTCAACGAATTGAGAAAGTTCAAGGAAAACGGCCTCTTTATCAGGGGAATTGTTTCATGGCTGGGCTATAATCAGACAGGCATTGATTATAACCCACAAAGCAGGCATTCCGGTTCTACCAAATATACATTCAGAAAGATGATTTCTTTTGCAATTCAGGGCATTACCTCGTTCAGTATAATACCTTTAAGAATATCCGTTATATTAGGTTTTGTTATCTCGTTATGTGCATTCGTTTATACAATTTATGCTATAGTAACGGCATTAAATTAAAATACATCTTAAGCATTTAATTAGCTGTAATATAAAGGAAATATCATATTTTAACTTAAGTTATTTATTGCCGTTACTATATATATACAAAATTATATTTAAGAACAGCGCTCCCAGGATGGACATCTATATTAATATCGATTTTATTTTTAGGCGGTATGCAGTTAATCTTTCTCGGCCTGCTTGGTGAATATATAGGGAAAATGTTTATTGAAACGAAAAACAGGCCCAATTACGTGATTAATGAGAAAAAATTATAAAAATAGATCGAAAAAAAGTTAGACTCAAAATAAATTATGAATACGTCAACGTATAAATTAAGTAAATTGTATATTTACTCAACCTCGATTTCACTTATAATTTTGTTTGGGTATTACTCTCATAGATTTCTCAAATACTATGATAAAGATATCGCTAATCATTTTAGCTATATCAGCTTGATCATCTTCTCAACATCAATAATCCTCTTAATGTTACTTTTTATTAAGTTTCAAATAAAAAATAAAATTATCTTCTTACTACTTTTTTTTGTTCTAACATCATCTACCATTCTTTCTTATGATTTTATCAACCCTACTGTCTGTACTGACTGTGAATCTTTTGTCATGGTTGGAAAAAGATATCGAGAGCAAGGTTTATTTAGTTTTTTGAAGAATTACCATAAGCCCCCGCTATACCGGTTTAAGGAATCTCCGCAGTTGTATAACAAATTCTTACAATATAGCAACAAACTTGGGTTAAATTATAAACCTCTCTTTAACAATATCGAAAATGAACCTCCTGATATTACACTATCGGATAACAGGAAAAAGGCAGGTATTATCAATTTTTCAATAAACTATTATTCACCATTGTGGTTCTTATTTATCGGTCTTTGGGATACATTTTCAGTTGAAGGCTATTTCCCCCAGATAATAATACCAGCGAATCTTATAGGCATCACATTTTTAGTATCCTTATATTTTTTCCTGGGAATATTTTACAAAAAGGAGGAATACAGAAATAAGCTATTCATTTTGTTTGTTGTTTTGCTCTTACCAACTTTTTTTCAACAGGTAGTACAAAACAAAACCGTGCTATTTCTTGGGATTACTGTTACATGGTTGTTATTTTTCTTACTAAAAAATACTGAAAATGAATTTAATTATAAAGATATGTTATAGTAACGGCATTAAATTAAAATACATCTTAAGCATTTAATTAGCTGTAATATAAAGGAAATATCATATTTTAACTTAAGTTATTTATTGCCGTTACTATAGCAGGTTTTTTATATTCTATTGCCGTACTTATTAAATTTACAGCATTAACTCTCATGCTGCCGATTGCATTATTCTATCTAATCAGATTCAAAACCGAAGCTATTCTGAAAATACTCGTGTTCTTATTATGTTTCTCCGTTTTTCCTGCGCTGCTATATTTTATATTTGGATATGACATAATATTAAATATTATCATTGGGCATATAGGTGCACTAAACTTAAACATTATGAGTGATCATGTTAGTGCTGATAGTATTGTTGCAGGAGCCTTTCTTATCCTGCATGATCCATTTGTATTTGGTATTCCTTTTATTTTTTTATTAGTAACGCATATGGTTAAAGTGAATAACTATTTGACTCGAAATGAAAAATTAACATCGTATATTTTTATAGCCTATTTTATTATGCTATTTTTTATCTTTTGGCGTTCATGGATAGCACGACATTGGCTTGGGTTTATACCCTTATTGATTCCTTTGTTAGTTTATACATATAATCACTGTGATGAAAAGAATAAAATGATTTTATCAACAGGTATTTTTTTGCTTATAAATAACTTATTAATTCTTGTGCATGATGGCATTATTATGGCTGGTTTTTACGATCATGTTAAAGTAAGATATTGGACGTATTAGTCTAAGGCTTCCCGGGTATGTGCTGTGTAATGGCTGCTATATATTCCTCTGCCGTATAAGCATCATGGGACATTCTTATATATTCACAATGATTCAACTTTAGGAACGTACACTTTGATATCACGCCGCAACATACCAAAATGTTCAACAACAGGATAGACTTTAAATAATCGATAATGTTCTTTGACTGTTGCTATTACTTTATCATCTGGATTAATAATCAAGTCATATTTCTTTAGAGCAATTTCTTTATTAATATCGAACAAGGAATAGTTATATTTTTCTGTCAGAAACTTTTCGGGTTTCATTCCACCATTTCCTTCTACATATAATTCCTTTCCCGCAAGTATATTTAATATTGCGGTACCATCATCATTGATTACGCGCCCTTTGGTGTTTCTAACCAATTCCTCGATTGGTTTCCACTTCTCTGCCAGTTCCGGAGACGGGACAATAAATTCATGTTTTATAGCGCCTTTGTATCCAACTCTAATGACTACAGATGTAATCATGGCAAGTAAGACAAGGACAAGGATTCCATAATTTTCAGCTTTGTTTTCTAAATATATTAAGTCACACCCGATTATAATTATAGCTGGAAGAATGAGATACCAGTAATAAGTACCAGCGCCGTCATTTAGAAGGAGAAAAAAGGTAAACGGTAGTCCTATTAGTAAATGTGTAAAGAAAACACCGTAACGTTCGTACCTGAATGACTTTTTTAACATTGCATATATGATTAAAACAATGATTGGAAAATAATAAAATACTAAGGGTTTTATCATATCAAGAAGAAAAAGAAAGGAATAATGAACCCAATATGACTGTATTTCAAACGTTAATAAGTAGTACAGGCCATTCGTAAGATAATTCGCAATCAAAACAGCAGCGATCAAAAATCCACCGCTCAAAATCAGAAAAGAAATGGCATACTTCCTGTTTTTATGAATAATCCAATAACTCAAAACAATTCCAGCAAAGCCGCAGACAAAATAGACCTTCGCAAAAAAAGCTATTATCCCTGTCATAAGACTAAAGAAAATCGCAGTTTTATTAAAAGGAAATTTCCAGTGAAAAAATATGGTGAGAAATAAGAGAAGGTACCCGATCCCGTCTGGACGGCAAATTAAAATCCACTGCCACCATTGTGCCATTAATGTGCTCAGACCAACTGATATCAATGCAAGGTCCCGTCTTCGAGTTAAAGAGAACACAATATATGCTATGAGAAATAATAGAAGAAGAAAGCAGATAAAGGAAACAAGTCGAGGTGCAAAGAGGCTCTTGCCAAATATTTTTATCAGTGGAGCCACTAAAGCCGGAAATAGAGGCCCATAGATCTCTAATACCAAAGGAGGTTCTTTGCTTATGTTATACAGCTCTTTTCCTTCTGACAAGATTATTGCATGATTCAGCTGTAAAGCCTCTAACACGGACCATTGATATGGATATCGCAGGAGATTATAATCTAAATATAGAAATCTAACAATCAAGACAACTGAAAGTAAGACAAGTACAGAAGTCAAAATTTTATTTGTTCTTTTCAAATAATTTGTATTAAAACTACTTTTCAGTGAAAGCATAATAATCGGTTTTCATGTTCTTTGATATCACTTTGAGAACGGATGTCAATAGTGGATACCAAATCTTTCATACCGCCAGTTTACTTCTTTAGAATTTAATCATGAATAATCAAATGGAACTTAAACCATGTACAAAATATCCTGTTTTTTCTGTCGTATGAAAGTACAGGTCAGTCCTTCTATCTACCTTATTCGGCATACCTCCGGAAATCTTTAGAAGGAAAAATGAGGAATGATCCTCTGCTCTGAAAAGAATGAGACGAATGTAAAGTATAGCTTGCTAAATGAAAAAAAACAAATGGTTGCCTCCCGACAAACTGTACCTGCCGACGGAAGAAGAACTGGCATTTGCTCTGTTTTTATCTTAACTGTTTGGACTCTGCCTGACTAAGTATGCGCCTGGCCTCAACAAGCTTTTTTAATTTTGATTCAATCTTTGCAGGTTTCTTTGCTATGAGGGCTTTGAGCAGGTCTCCTTCAAGTTCAGCCACTTCAAGGCGTTTATAATAATCGAGAGATTCTTTAAGATGTGCCAGCACAATTTTCCCGGTCAGCACAGGATGATTATTTGTAACATTTGCATCTTTGAATCTCGTGCCGTGTTCGAGTTCAACTTCGAGCCCTGCGCAAAAATCATCAATACTGATTTTCATACTTTTAGTATTGACCTCTTTTAAAATGATTTTTGCCTCTTTGGGCGGTATTTTGATCTCTTTCAGTTTGCTCCAATCCCTTATCTTAAGTTCCCTGCAGACCCTTCTGACTTCATTAACAGTTACATATTCCGGTAATTTCACAGCAAATCCTCCTTATTTAATAAAATAATTTGGGGGTCAATCTACATTATACGTTTAAGATGTTAGGTAGGGGCATGGTACGCTATGCCCCTACACAATCCATGTGCCGGGGCAAACGGCTGTTCGCCCCTACTTGATAATTTCAGCAGTAAACCTGAATAATTTTGCATCCTTCCACGCATCCTCCGGAAGTCCGGCTTTTTTTGAGACCTGCTTGAGGAAGGTCTCCCTGTCCCAGCCGAATTCAACAGGGACCTGGGGGAGGAGTATGCCGCTGTGGTTATCTTTTACAATATAAAGCCCGTGCCTGCCTATTTCTATCTTATTAGTATCATTAATCGGTTCAAAGGGCGAAAGGACAGTGACCTCAAATTCTACATCATCCAGCTCCTCTTCTTTCACAGGATGGAATCGCGGATCTCTTGAACAGGCGTTAACGGCATTGCTTATCACAGATTCATACAGCGGCATATCAGGCTGGATGTTTCCCATACATCCCCTTAACATGCCTTTGTCTGTTTTTATAGTTACAAAGGTAGCTCCGTTTGCCTTGAGCCTTTTGTTATTGATATTTATCTCCGGTATTTTCCCGTTTTTTACATAGCTTGTAATTGTCTCTTTCGCAAATCCAAGCAATTCCGTCTTTTCCGAAGCGCTGAGAGGACTATTGTATAATCCCATTGCCGCATAGCCGACAACGCGTGTCCTGTCACCGGTCACATCGCCTGAGTTTGCATACTTGTAAAGGACTCCATTAGTTGCGCCGAGGTTTCTCGCTATTGCCATGGTATATAAAACAGGATAACCGCCGCACATTTCGCCTTCGCCGGTCATCAAATACTTCTGCACATCATTAACAGACATTCTCTCGACCGCATCGATTGTCTTCATATCCATTTTCACTGCCGTATCATAATCATGGAAATGAGAGAGGTCAGTACTTGCGATAATGATGACCTTTTCGTTTTCTCTCATTATTTCAGTTATCTTGTCCGTCAGGAAATCAAATGACTTTCTTGTAGGAGCGCCTATAAGGACCGGCACTATCTTAACCTGTTTAAAGACACGTTGTATAAAGGGAAGCTGGACCTCAAGAGAATGCTCTTTTTCAAAAGCCTCAGGATAAAATGTAACGTCGGCCTCTTTATTTATAAGCGCCCTTGTGATTTTGTGGTCGATCTTTATCATGCCGAGAGGGGTTTTTATTTTGCCTTTTTCATAAACGGAAACACCATTGAAAGCCGCATGGTGGCTCGGGCCGATGAGGATAACAGTCTCGATGTCCCTATTCTTGAGTTGTTTATATGTATAACCTGCAATTGAACCGGAATAGGGATAACCGGCATGAGGCGCGATAAGGGCCACCAGCCTCCCGTCAACAGGTTTGTTCTCAGCGCCTGCGAGAAATCCATCGACAGTTTTCATGAGTGTTTCTTTATCCGCAGGATAAAAGGAACCGGCAACAGCAGGCTCTTTTACCAGGTCCGAGCAGTTGGATACGAAAGGCAGGGAGATAAAGAGGCAAAGGAAAAGAAAAAGACGCATTTTATGTATCAAGTTTCCTCCAGAATCTGGCCTTCTTCGGTCCGGCCTTTATCTTCAATTTCTTGCTGAGGAAACCGATAAAACCGCCGATAACAACAAATTTAAAAAAATCCCTTCTCGTCATATCATGCCTCCCATAGTCCCGCAATTTTTGTATTGCAGAAAATGCATTTTCCTCCTGAAATATTATTCTGTGTGACCTGATAGCCGGCTCTCTCAATCAAAAGCTTTTTGCAGCTTGGACAGAATGTATTTTCAGCATTGCTCCTGATGTTTCCGATATAAACATATTTTAAACCGGCTTCGAGTGCGGTCTGCCATGCATTATTCAATGTCTCAAAAGGAGTTGGGGGAAGGTTGTTGAGTTTGTAATGCGGTAAAAACCTTGAAAAGTGGATCGGCACGTCCTGCCCGAGATTCTTCACAATCCATTTGCACATTTCGGATATCTTATTCATATCGTCGTTATGGGTCGGGATAACAAGGTTTGTTATCTCAACCCACACACCTTCTTGTCTGAGCACGACCAGAGAATCAAGCACAGGCCTGAGCCTTCCTCCGCATAGTTTAGCATAAAAGTCCTCTGTAAACGCCTTCAGGTCCACGCAGGCCGCGTCAAGATATTTTGAAAGCTCTCTTAAAGGTTTTTCATTTATATAACCGCATGTGTGAACAGTGTTCCTGACACCGTACTTTTTGGCGATCACCGATGTATCGTACATATATTCGTAAAAGACCGTAGGCTCCGTATAGGTATAGGCTATGGATTTACATCCGTAAAATAATGCCTGTCTCACAAGATCATCCGGGGGGAGATCGTGGCTGTCGGTATCTTCAGGCCGTCCCTGTGATATCTGCCAGTTCTGACAGAATTTGCAGCCGAGGACGCATCCTACGGTTGCCACTGAAAAGGACTTTGTTGCGGGCATGACATGAAAGAACGGCTTCTTTTCAATCGGGTCAATTGCAACGGAACAGGGCTTCCCATATACAAGGCTGAACAACTCCCCGTCCTTGTTTATCCGCACCCTGCACCCGCCGATCTCGTAGTTTCCAAGCTCGCACTCGGTGGGACAGAGCTCGCATTTAACCCTGCTGCTCATGATAATATTCTATCACTTACTCCTCTATCTTTCTCCAGTGCCTGGCATCATGGAGCTTGAGGCCTTTTTTTGATATCACCGTTTCATAGTAAATACGCCTTTTAAGATAACCGCCGATTTCAGTCATGAAATATTCCTGGAGAATATTGTACGAAAGGATACATACGATCAGAAGGGTTGAAAGGATGGTTACAATCCTGAATTTTTTATTATCCTGCATATTATTTACCGGTATAACATCTATTGCATCGAATGCATTCTGATATTAACAGGTTATGGTTGTTTGCCATAGGACAGTCCTTCCTGCTGATGTATCCGCTGTCTTTCCTTGAAAGTAATCCTGTGAAAGCTGCCACCGGGCAGAGGTATCTGCACCAGAACCTTTCAACCCTCAAATTGATAACAAGCATTAATATAACCAGCGACCATGTGAGCGCATTGCCGTGAAAAGAAAAGAGCGTGACATACGTCTCATAGTTTCCATACTCCGTATGTCTGGTTATAAAAACCACCGCGATGATAAGGCATAATAGAAAATACTTCAGCATCCTCCATCTGTCATCCATTTCAGCGGCAATATCCCATTTCCTCGAGGGTATTCTGCCGATAAACTCGGCAAGAGCGCCGAACGGACAGAGCCACCCGCAGTAAAACCGTCCGGCAATTGCGATTGATATAAGAGCGCTGATAACGATCACATACCACAAGGCGGACGAAGACAGCCGCAAGAGTATAAGGTTGAAGATATGCAGTATTGAAAAAGGTGTTGCAAGGTAAATCCCGATAACAGCGATGCCGAGGAACAGGCAAATGTCCCTTGACCTCAACAGCCCTTTTGTTTTTCTGGTAACAAAATAGAATATGAAAGCGGCAAGAAAGAGCAGCAGATACAGTATCCAGCCGATACCAAACTGTTTTCCCCCAGCCGGCCCTTTCACTTCCAGGCCATAAACCTGAGACGCGACCTTTCGTGATGATTCCCTTACGGTCTTTGTCAGCGCCTGGACACTCTCTGTCGCCCTGCTGATGGCGTCGATATCTTTGTCGATCTCAAACGGGTCATTTACGTTCTTGCCGGTAAACTGTTTCAGGTATTCATGACTTAGCATATATTGGACATAATTCCTTGTCTCTCTATGCTCAAGTATCTTAATGCCGGTAATATCTCCCCTTGAATTCAATGCGATTAAAAGCTTGATCGGTCCGGCATATCCCCTGATTGACGGGACAATGTCATACGTATTAAAAGCCGAGATGCCGCTCTCTGATCCATAATGAGGCGGCATACCTTTTTTCTCCTGGAAATTTACCTCCGGGGCGACCTCATTCAGATACGCCCTTTCATCAATCCTCTTTTCAGGCAGAAATATATTGCCTGCAATCAGGGAAACAACTGTTATGCTTAGTAAAACAATACTTATCTTGGTCATATTTCAGAGCTGTAGGGGCGTTGCATGCAACGCCCCTACTCAGTTTCTATATCTTATCAAAAGTCCCAGCGACACTGTCTTTGTAAATATTAAAAACACGATAGTATTCCGGACCCCGGCTAAAGGCACCATGAATATGGCTGTTGTAAAAGAGCCGAGAAATGAGCCCGCAACATCAATAGCGTACAGCTTGCCTGCCATTCCCCCTTTACCCTCCTGTTTCAGCGCGAGATTCGCCGTCGCAAACTGTCCGCCTCCCAATACCCCTGCCGCAAAAATAAAGATATAAAAAACCGGCTCGCTTTTCATGAACAGTACAGCAGAGGCCATTAAAATTATCGTCAGGAGATCAAACAGCCTCAGCAATTTTATCGGGCTCTGAATATTTCTCGTAGCATATGCCCCGGCTGCGCCCCCTAACATGAACGTTCCGGTGAGCAGGCCGATCATTTCATAGATATAACCGGAGTGCGCCTGGTATATAAGGATGACAATGAGGACAAACGCCATGGTGATATAGCCGGTTGTGAATAATACGTAAGAGACCGTTTCGCCTTTCTTTACAAATATGCCTGTCACAACAATCAAAACAATTCCGATAGCAATCATAATTTCATACTCGCCCATACCCAGCGCAAGATTCAGCCATTTGCCTCCGTGTATCTCGCTCCAGAGCATAAGGTTATAGAGATAGGAAACAGGACGGCTGTCAGTGTTCAGCTCCTTTATCCGGCCCAGCCGTCCCTTGACCATGCTCACCTGCAAAGGCGAAAAGGCGTCCTTCAGGATGTAAGGGCGAAAATATTTCGTATCAATCCCTCTCTTTAAAAATCTTCCGGTAAGCACGTCCGGATCTGTTTCAATGGGCTTATCGGATGCAATGATGATCCCATACTCTTCTGAAGATACCCCGACATATGGAAAAACCTCTTTCAGCGATGCATAAATAGAGCCGTTTGCCGTCTGCATCCTGCGGCTGATATAACCGTATGAGACCGGGAGGCTCATATAAATAAGGCCCTGTCCTTTGAGCGCTGACTTTGTCTCTGAAAAAAACTCCCGTGTATAGTACCTGTTTATGTTCGCGGTGGACGGTTCCGGTATATTCAATACAATCAGGTCATAGCTGCCTGCCTTAAGCAACTTTACGTATCTCCTGGCATCGATATGCAATATTTTTACACGCGGGTCGTTCAAATATTCTCTGTCTTCACGGCTCAGGAGCTCTCTTGAAACTCCTATCATGGCGGGGTCTATTTCCACAAAATCGATCCGGGAGACAGGGTATTTCAGAAACTCTCTTATTACAGCAGGAGAACCTCCGACGATCAATATCTTCCCGGCATCAGGATGAAGAGACATTGGAAGATGTGTCTTTATCTCCTCTGTTTGCGGGTCGGGGTAAGAGAATTGATACTTCTCTGAAGAATAGATATTCAACTGGTCTTTTATCTTCAGGACCGTTATTTCTCCGTATCGTGATTCAGACCGTTTTATAAGTTCTATTCCTTTGTGCTGGTGTGAATGCAAAATATTCATGCTGCCGGAATAAAAGATCACCGGTAAAAAAAAGAACAGGAGAACAGCTTTTTTTCTTAATAAATAAAATGAAACTAAGATGTTTATGATCGCTGTCAGCATCACAAGTTTATATATGTCTACATTGCCTGCAAGAAGAAAAGTGAAACATGCGCCCCCGGCAAAGGCCCCCACAGCTTCAAGGCTGTAGACATCCGCTGCTTTTTCGCGCAGGTAAGATACGGCAAGAGGAAACTGGATTCCGATTGATATACACAGCGCTGTCATGCTAAGGGCTGTCCATATTATAGTCGTGGAAAGTGGAATTACTTCTCCCAGCTCAAAACCAAGTATTGGTCTTACCATTTTAATGAGCAATATTGTTGCCTGTGAAAGGAGGGAAACAAGCACGAAGGACAACCCGAAGGCGTTTTTAAATCTGAGCTTTGAACCGGACCAGCTGCCCAGGGCAACAAAGATCAGCCATGCAGCAAGAGTAATCCCTATTATAAGTTCGTTTCCTGAAAATGTTGAAAGGAGCTGCCTCAGGCATAGTATCTGCAGGACAATGGAGCTTGCCCCCATTATTATGACGGGAAGATATAGCATCACAATAAAATATAAATAAGATTCTGCTGAATAGCAAATGAATTCGTGGGTGGGGTTACCCTTTTGGTCCCTGTAGTGGCATGGCGCGCCATGCCACTACACAATATGTCCACATGCCCAATACTTACAACATACCATGTCCCCAATGGAAACCGCGAACAATCCATATGCCGGGAATAATTAATAAACTATCCCTCAATTGACCCCCTTCTCGCAGGATATTACTTAAATATTACTACTCATTTGGGCAGCGCGCAAGCCGGCAGGGCATCTCAACGATTACACACTCATTGATTCTATTAACAACGGCTAATTTTATTATTTGTCATCAGATCATAATCATCCCTTGAAAAAACTTGCTTTTATTGCTAAATTAACTTGCAATATCAATAAATAATCATTTGTATTACAGGCGGTGAATGATGTCCGAGCTGGACAAGCTTCGTGAAAAAATTGATGACCTCGATCTTAAGATTGTCGAATTATTAAATAAAAGAACAGAGATCGTCCTGGAAATTGGAAAGACGAAACAGGATAAGCGCTTAAAAGTCCATTCGCCCGAAAGAGAAAGGACTATTCTCAGAAGGCTTAGGGAGCAGAATCCCGGGCCGTTTCCAAACGAAACCCTGAAATTAATTTATGAAGAAATCATTTCAGCATCTCTGGCCATGCAGCAGCCTTTAAAGGTCGCTTACCTGGGGCCGTCAGCTACGTTTACGCATCTTGCCGCCAGGAGACAGTTCGGTTCTTCAACTGAATTCCTGCCTGAAAGCACTATAAAGGAAGTATTTGAAGCCGTCAGCAGGGACAAGGCCCAATACGGTGTAGTGCCTATTGAAAATTCGACGGAAGGCGTAGTCAATTATACGCTGGATATGTTCATCGATTCGGATTTAAATATTGCATTTGAGATCATGATGCCGATAATACACAATCTCTTATCGAAAACCGGCAATAAGTCCGATATCAAAAAAATCTATTCTCACGCCCAGGCCAAGGCCCAGTGCAGGGGCTGGCTCGACAAAAACTTCCCCGGTGTTCCGGTGATAGAAGAGCTCAGCACCGCCGCTGCTGCCAAGCGTGTTGCAAAGGACGCTTCTGCCGCAGCGGTTGCAAGTGAACTCGCCGCGTCCGAATACAATTTGCAATTCGTCGAAAAAGGCGTTGAAGATAATAAAAACAATTACACGCGTTTTCTTGTCATAGCAAAGGATTCCCCGGGTAAAACAGGCAAGGATAAGACGTCTATACTGTTTTCCATAAAAGACCAGCCCGGGTCGCTTTATTCAATATTGCGCTCCTTTGCCAGGCACAAGATCAACCTCACAAAGATCGAATCAAGGCCTTCAAGGAGAAAGGCCTGGGAATATATATTCTTTGTAGATATGGAAGGCCACACCGAAGACAAAGGAGTCAGGAAGGCAATTAACGAGGTCAAAAAGGATTGCCTGTTTCTTAAAGTCCTTGGATCTTATCCATCAGCGGAATAATAAGTCTGTATATCCAATGTTACAAGCCCCCGACCATATAAAAAACATCAAGCCGTACGTGCCGGGCAAACCTATAGAAGAACTTGAGAGGGAGCTTGGGATCACGAATTCGATAAAGCTCGCCTCCAATGAAACCCCCCTGGGCCCCTCGCCTCGCGCCGTTAAAGCCTTGCGAAAAGGCATTGTCGGCTTAAACAGGTACCCTGATGGAAACTGTTTTTATTTAAGAAAAGCCCTGTCTGACAAATTAAATATAACCGGCAGCGACATTATATTCGGCAATGGTTCTAACGAAATTATCGAGCTTGCAGTCCGGACCTTTCTCAATCCAGGTGATGAAGTAATTATGGCCCACCCCTCATTTGTAGTTTATTCCATGATTGTTCAGGCGGTAAAAGGTAAAAGCATAATCGTACCTCTCAGAGAATGGCGTCATGACCTTGAGGCAATGGCATCAAAAATAACAGATAAGACAAAAATTATTTTCATAGCAAATCCCAATAATCCTACAGGCACCATAAATACAAATGAAGAGATGAACCTGTTTATGGAAAAAGTGCCTGACGGTGTATTGGTCGTTGTTGATGAGGCATATTATGAATATGTCAGAGATGAGGATTATGCCGACAGCATGATGCATTACAGGCTAGGAAGAAATATACTCATACTCAGAACATTTTCCAAAATATACGGTTTGGCAGGACTCAGGGTCGGTTATGGAATATCAAAGGCTGCATTAATAACAGAGATGAACAAGGTACGTCAGCCGTTTAATGTGAATTCACTGGCCCAGATAGCAGCGCTTGCAGCACTGGAAGATCAGGCACATATTGCGAAAACAAGAAAGATCAATGAGAGGGGGATGAAATACCTGTGCAGGGAATTAAAGGCCCTGAAGATTCATTTCATTCCATCTGAAGCTAATTTCATATATGTCCCTCTTAAGGATGACACAGCCCTCCGGTTATATAATGATCTTCTGAAAGAAGGAGTCATTGTCAGGCCCATGGGGCCTCGTGCAATCCGCATTACAGTAGGGCTTCCCGGAGAAAACAAAAAGCTCATAGAAGCGCTGAGTAAAATTCGGGCAATCTTTGATTAAGAATTTTCTTGATTAATTCATTATAATTATTGCTTGCATAAATTTTTATTTATAAGGCCCATATTATGGATTTTAAAAAAATAACAATAATCGGGATCGGATTAATCGGCAGCTCTTTTGCCCTTGCTTTGAAAAAACAGGGGTTCAACGGGAACATTACCGGGGTGGGCAGAAATGCAGTAAACCTGATAAAGGCAAAAGAGATGGGCATTGTAGATGAATATTCAACATCGCATGCTGAAGGTGTAATTGATGCTGACCTGATTGTCCTGGCTTCACCTGTAGGACAGTTTGAAGAGATAGTAAAAAATATAACAGACAATATCAAAAAAGGCGCGATAGTCACGGATGTCGGGAGTGTTAAGGCAGGGGTATTGAAGAAAATCGAACCGCTGATGCCTAAGGGTATCAGCTTTGTGGGCGGTCATCCGATTGCAGGGAAAGAATGTTCGGGAATCCACGCTGCCACAGCCGACCTGTTTAAAAACGCAAAATGCATCATTACCCCAAACGAGAATACCGATAAAGATGCCCTTGATAAAATAATCGATATCTGGGGTAAGATCGGAGCTGTCACGGTTATTATGAATCCTGAAGAGCATGACCTTGTTTTTGCAGCTGTCAGTCACCTGCCTCACGTGGTTGCATATGCACTGGTCAATTCCATATTAGATGTGGACGAAAATATACTTAAGCATGGAGGAAGAGGGCTGAAAGACATGACAAGGATTGCATTAAGCCCCACGGAGCTGTGGCGGGACATATGTGCTTATAACAGAGACGACATCTTAACGACACTCAGGAAGTTCTCATCCTCGATTACGCATATAATAAAGCTCTTTGAGGAATCAGACTGGGCAGGTCTTGAAAAAGAATTTACCAGGGCCAAAAAGGCGAGACAGGGCATTGAACCGGATTAGCGTAAAATATAAAGGCCCCCTGCGTGGAGAAATCACCACCCCCCCTGATAAATCAATATCACACCGTGCGATAATGTTTTCATCTCTTGCAGAGGGGCGGAGTGTTGTCCGGAACTTTCTTCAGGCGGAAGATCCTTTAAGGACGCTTGAGGCATTTAAGCAGATGGGCATTGAAATAGAGTTAAGAGTCAAGAGTCAAGAGTTAAGAGTTAAAACCAATGAGATAGTAATCAATGGCAAAGGATTGATGGGTCTTAAAGACCCTCAAAACACTATTGACTGCGGCAACTCGGGGACTACAATGAGACTCCTTAGCGGCATTCTTGCGGCACAGCCTTTTTCCAGTGTCCTTACAGGCGATTCATCGCTAAGAAGCAGGCCCATGAAAAGAGTCATTGGTCCGCTTACTGAGATGGGCGCTGTTATTGAATCGGAAAAAGGCGGCTACCCCCCCCTCAGAATCAAGGGCAGCAAATTAATGCCGATCAGCTACACATCTCCGGTTGCAAGCGCGCAGGTCAAATCGGCAATCCTTCTTGCAGGATTATACTGCGACGGCGTTACCACGGTAATTGAACCCGGCAAATCAAGAGACCATACAGAGCGAATGCTTAAGGCGAGCGGGGTCGATATAAACGTAAAAGACCTCGAAGTTAGTGTCAAAGGCATTACATCATTAAAACCCATGGATATAACTGTCCCCGGGGATATTTCATCTGCGGCATTTTTTATTGTTGCAGGGCTTATTGTTCCGCATTCTGAAATTTTAATTAAAAATACCGGCATAAATCCAACAAGGTACGGACTGATTGATATCCTCAACCTGATGGGCGCCGATATAAAACTTGAAAATGAAAGGGTAGTCTCCGGCGAGCCTGTAGCTGATCTTTATATAAAGCATTCTCAGCTAAAGGGAATAGACATAGAAGGGGATCTTATTCTCAGGGCGATTGATGAATTCCCCATCCTGTGTGTCGCAGCGGCAAAGGCCAGGGGCAAGACAAGAATAACAGGGGCAAAGGAATTGAGGGTCAAAGAATCCGACCGGATATCATCTATGGCTGCTGAACTGAGGAAAATGGGTGTCAACGTTGAAGAGCTTGAAGACGGCCTTATCATTGAAGGAAGAGAAGATTTGAAACCCTCCGAAGCCATTAGTTACGGAGACCACAGAATTGCAATGTCCATGATAATTGCAGGGCTTACTTCTTTAGGTGAAACAACGGTTGAAGATACGGACTGTGCAAATACATCATTCCCCGGATTTATGGATATGCTGGAGAGTTTGGAAGCATGAAAAACCTAATCACAATAGACGGCCCTTCAGGTTCAGGTAAGGGGACGATATCAAGACTCCTGGCCCGTAAACTTGGATACAACTATCTCGACACCGGGGCCCTTTACAGGGCAATGGCCTGGAAGGTGAGAGAAGAAAAGACCGACCCTGATGACGAAGAGGCCCTTAGAAAAATACTGGAGAAGATCAAAATAAACTTCAAGGGAGACAGGATTTTGGTGGACGGAATCGACGTTAGCTCAGCTATAAGGACGGCTGAAATCGGAGAGCTCAGCTCGCGGGTCTCCGCAAAACCGGTTGTGAGGGCCGGGCTTTTTTCAATACAGAGGGAGATGGGTCTTAACGGCAACGTGGTCATTGAAGGTAGGGACACGGGCACGGCTATCTTCCCGGAGGCGGAGAACAAATTCTATCTTGACGCCGGCATTGAAGAGAGGGCCAGAAGAAGATATGAAGATCTTAAAAGCAATGACCCTGCATTAAGCCTCGAAAAGACAATTGAAGACATAAAGAAAAGGGATTCAAGAGACTCGTCAAGGGAAAGCTCCCCGTTGGTGAGAACCGATGACATGATATATATTGATTCAACCGATTTAAGTATTGAAGAGGTTGTAACAAAAATACTGGATCATTTAAAGTAATTTACGGAAGATCAGAACATGAGACTTAACTATTTCACAAAGAAAATTCAGCATATTTAAAAATGAGCAAAACTACCGATATAATTTATAAACTCGTTGCCTTCACAATACGGTTAATATTGCGGATCAACGGAGGCTTTGAGATTAAGGGAAAAGAAAACATTCCACCGAAGGGTGGAGTGCTCGTAGCTGCAAATCATATCAGTTACCTGGACCCACCCTTAATCGGTTCTATACTTCCAAGACGGGCTACTTTTATGGCAAGGAAAGGTCTTTTTGAAAGTCCAGTACTCAGATGGATGATAAAAAGCGCGGCCTTCCCGGTTGACAGGCAAAGGACCCGGCCGTCGACAATAAAGGAAACCGTCAGGAGACTTAAAGGTGGTGAGCTTATTGTAATATTTCCTGAAGGAAGGAGAAGTGATTCAGGCGAGCTTATGGAAGCCAAGCGCGGCGTCGGCATGATAGTCAGTCTCAGCAAGGTCCCTGTCGTCCCTGCGCTGATTGTCGGAAGCGACAAGGCATTGCCCGTGGACGCTAAATGGCTGAAAAGGGCCAAGGTAACAGTAGTATTAGGAAAGCCCATATATCATACTTCAATCACAGAAGGTAAAAATTATAGCGGCCACGAATTACACGAAGAAATAAGCAACAGGGTCATGGCCTCTATAAAGGAAATGCAAAGCAAATATGAAAATTAAAATTGCCACAAAGGCGGGGTTTTGTTTTGGGGTAAAACGCGCCATTGATATAACATTTAATCTTGCAAAAGAAGATAACAAAGGTCTATACACTTATGGCCCCCTGATCCACAACCCCCAGGTAGTAGAAGAACTGAAACAAAAAGGGGTAAAGACAGTTGATGATCTCACGTCTCCGGATATCAGGACCATAATAATCAGGACTCACGGCGTTTCACCCGAAGTTTATGCTGAAACTTCCAAAATGGGGTATAATGTTATTGACGCAACCTGTCCCTTTGTTAAAAAGGCCCAAAATTTTGCACAGATTCTTAAGGATGAAGGATATCAGGTGCTTATCATCGGAGATCAACAGCATCCTGAAGTCCAGGGGTTGATTGGTTTTGCGGGGGGCAATGCGGTTGTTGCCGGTGATGCAGATCATTTGCCTGCATTAAAAAATAAGGTTGGTATAATAGTGCAGACAACGCAGCCATTTGATACATTTAAAAAAATAGTTTTACAGGTGATAAGCACAGTAAGGGAAGTAAAAATATATAATACGATATGCGACTTTACCGCTCAAAGAGTAAGAGAGACAAGGGAGTTGGCAAAGAAAGTAGATCTGATGATAATCGTCGGCGGAAAGAATAGTTCAAATACAAATCAGCTTGTCAAACTATCTAAAGATGTTTGTGCTAAAGTATATCATATAGAAACTGCTGAAGAAATCAGGGAAGAATGGTTCCAGGGAGTTGAAACTGCCGGCATAACAGGCGGCGCTTCAACCCCTCAATGGATAATAGATAACGCCGTAAAGAAAATAAGAGAAATTTCTGTCAGGAGGTAATATAATATATAACCATGGAATTACAAATGAATGATTTTGAAAAATTTTATGCCGACTCGTTCAAGGGATTGAAGGCAGGGTCAATAACCAGAGGAAGAGTTATACAGGTAAAGACAGACGGCGTTATAGTAGATGTCGGATCTAAATGTGAAGGGTTTATCCCCAGCCGTGAACTTGTTGAAGATGAGCTCAACAGCTTGAACCCGGGAGACGAGATCGATGTTTTTATTGAAAGACTCAGTGATTCTGACGGCTTTGTAAAGCTTTCAAGACAAAAGGCTGAGGGAGTAAGATCCTGGGACATGATAGAAGAAGCCTTCCAAAAAAACCAGCCTATAAGCGGAAAAATCACCGGAAAAGTAAAAGGAGGCATGACCGTAAACATCGGCGGAGTAAATGCTTTTTTACCTGGTTCACAGATAGATTTAAAAGCCCCCAAGAATACTGACGAGCTTATTGGATACATCTATAAATTTAAGATACTGAATCTTACCCATAAAGGGTCAAACGTTATTGTTTCAAGACGTGTTCTCCTTGAGGAGGAACGGAACAAGCTCAGAGAGCAGACACTGCCAAAACTTAAAGAAGGCGCCATTGTAAAAGGAGTTGTTAAAAACATCACCGATTACGGGGCATTTGTCGACCTGGGGGGGATTGACGGATTGCTTCATATATCCGATATGTCATGGGGACGGATAAGCTATCCGGGTGAATTATTCAGCATTGAAGATACCATAGAGGTAATGATCCTTACCTTTAATCCTGAAAATGAAAAAGTGACCCTCGGCTATAAACAGAAAAAGTCAGATCCGTGGATGTCAGTTGAAACAAAATATCCGTCGGGACGAAAAGTTATTGGAAAAGTAATTACCATAACTGATTACGGAATATTCATTGAACTCGAAGAAGGAGTTGAAGGACTTATTCATGTCAGCGAGGTTGACTGGATTGAAAAGTCCGTAAAACCTTCCAAGTACTTCTCGATTGGCGACAAGGTAGATGCTGTCATATTAAAAGTTAGTAAAGATGATAAAAGGATATCTCTGAGCATAAAGCAGCTAAAGACCAACCCGTGGGAAATTATAAAAGAAAAATATTCTATCGGGCAGAAGATCACCGGCAATGTCAAGAGTTTTGCAGAATTCGGAGCATTTATATCAATGGACGAGGGCGTAGATGCTCTGTTGCATATTTCAGATATATCCTGGGGCAAGCGTATAAAACATCCTTCAGATATCCTGAAAAAAGGACAGCAAATTGAGGTAATTATACAGAATATAGAGCCTGAGAAAGAGAGAATTTCTGTTGGTCTTAAGCAATTGACGCCCGACCCATGGATTGATATTATTCCTGGCAAATACGGCCTCGGTGATTCTGTTTCAGGCAAAGTTGTAAGTATAACCGACTTCGGTGTCTTCGTAGAAATAGAAGACGGGGTAGAAGGCCTTTTGCATATATCGGAAATTGAAAAAAAACCGGATGAGACGATAAAAAACCTTTTTAAAACAGGGGATGAATTGACTGTAAGGGTCATTAATATCAATCCTGCTGACAGAAAGATAGATCTTAGCATGAAGACAATGATAGGGTAATAATTGGATCAAACTGACAATTGTATGATGATATCTGAGAAGCAGATGAAACCGTTCAACAGTCAATCGAAACACTACAATCAGATATGAAAAAGGTCTTAATATTCTTTCTAATTATTTTTGCAATCATTATAATACTGAGCCTTGTGCTGACCTTTTCTCATAAAATCCCCTTGGGAGAAAAGGTTGCTTTAATCCGGGTTACGGGCGTAATCATTGATTCAACAAATGTAATTGAAGAATTAAAGGAATATGCAAAAGATGCCTCCGTTAAAGCCATAGTAATAAGGGTTGACAGCCCTGGCGGCGCAGTAGCTCCATCGCAGGAAATATACGAGGAAATACTAAAGATAAAAGGAAATAAAAAAATTGTCGTTTCTATGGGATCTGTGGCTGCCTCAGGGGGCTACTATATAGCAGCCCCGGCAGATAAGATAGTAGCCAATGCCGGCACGTTGACGGGCTCAATCGGAGTAATTATGGAGATACCGAACGTATCCGGGCTTATGGAAAAGATAGGGTTGGAAACACAAGTCATAAAAAGCGGAAAACACAAGGATATCGCCTCGGTATTCAGATCTATGACGCCGGAAGAAAAGCAGATTCTTCAAACAGTCCTCGATGATGTACACGATCAATTTATTACGGCGGTTTCTGAGGGGAGGGGAATGAAATTTGAAGACATCAAAAACATAGCATACGGCCGCATTTTAACCAACCGAATGGGAAAGAAATTATGGCTCGTAGACGAACTTGGCAATCTTCAGGATGCTATAATGTTATTGGGTAAATTAACAAGGATCAAGGGTGAGC
>CAYMUX010000045.1:0-25748 GCA_964393845.1 uncultured Nitrospiraceae bacterium | reverse complement strand
GCCTCCAAATTGCCTAACGGCACGTTGTAAGTATTTCCTATATCGGGATTTGGGATGGAAATATTCATTGACAAAGACAAGGTAATGATATATAAGATAGATATGTTTTCTTGCCGAAAAATTCAGTATTCATAACAATTACGCTGAGATTATAAAAAACAGATTACATTAGCAGAGTGCGGAAAAGGAGAAAATAGATGAAAAAGATAATAGCCTTATCGGCAATTTTTTTTCTTATTACATTCAGCATTGGGTATAATTCACGGGTATATTCCCAGAATGAAATAATTGAAGCAGAAAAAAAAGTAGCAGAAAAGATAGAAGCAGAGCAGGTGGCACAGGATCTGGCAGCAAAGGCCGGTGGAACTTATGTGAAGGGTGAAACCGCTCCAGTTCTTAAAGACACAGAAATTGCATTACCGATAATAGACGAAGAAACCGGAAATATACTTGGATATGTAGTTGCCGAGCAGAAAAAACTTATCTCAGTCCTTAATGAGGCAGGATTAACCGAAGTGGCAAATGCTTTAGCTGCAATGGAAGCAGGGCAAGCTGCCGGAGAAACGGTTAAAGCCGGCATTAGCGGAGGGACAATAGCTTTGATATCAGTAGGTGTTGCTGCATTAGTAGGAATTGGTGTGGCCCTCAGCGGCGGTGGCGGCGGCGGTTCGTCGTCAAATCATTAAAATATTATATGCAGCTTTTACAGGAACCTACAAATAATTGCATCCATCATGCTTAATTCATATCATGATTTCATGTTTTCAATAAGTTGCAGTTCCATAGATTCTGGATAAGTTCGGTCTATTATTTAAGTAGATAACATTACTTGAATAAGCTGATGGAGCGAAATTTTTTAGAATTATAATATGGCCTCTCAATAAATAACTGCACCCTGTTATTAACGTTTCAATCCTGCTGATAATGCAATATAATAAATAATGAGTAAATCTTGTCCCGGTTTCTGAAATAATCGGGATTAATTTTAAGGAAACAGTATGCTGTATGACAAGAGAAAATTAAAAAGATACGATATCTTTCTTATTGTGGAATTTAAGCCGCTGAACAAGACAGATAGATACTCTATTGGAATAACAAGAAATTTATCGAGTGAAGGCTTCAGCATGGAGTCGCAGGGCTTTGATTTTGAATGCGGTGAAATCCTGGAGTGCAGATTAAAGCATCCTGATAATGATCTGTCTGTCACCCTTGTTGGAGATATAGTCTGGAAGAAGCAGGCCTGGTATAAACATATAATCGGAGTAAAACTTGTCGAGGTTAGTGAAGAGTCTAAAAGTAAAATACTGTCATTAATGTCTACTGTTCAAGAAGTAACGGATGAATCTGCCCTGATTAGCGAAGAGATCGAGAGTATACCGGAATGGGAGAAAGAGGGAAAGCCTGCAGTTGAACCGGTTGCCGGGAAATCAGATGAATTAATTCCGGATACATCTAAGATAAAGAGTAGTAATATTGCTTCCAATGAAATGGAAGATAGTGAACCGTCCGGCGCGGAAAGTACTGTTGCGGCAAGTGGTGAATTTGACATAAGGAGTGATAAGGTTGCGGAAGCGGTTCAAGTAACCCCTATTGATGGGGCTGTTGAAGAGACAGAGAAAAAGATTGAACAGATATATGGTGAGCAAGATGAAAAAAATATGGATATAACTGCCGCTCAGGATATCATCCATGATATTGATGCCGCAATTGTAAAAGATCGAAAAAAGATGTCATGGCTATATATCCCGGTTGCAATATTTGCTTTAATTATTTTCGCGATTGCTTTGCCTAAAGTGCTTGATAATTACAAGGATAGCTTTCAAAGTAAAAATAGAATAGTTGAAGAATCTACATCCTATCAGGATATTGATAAGGAGGGGGCCCTATTAGCTGATAATGATCAGACCGATAGTCGAAGTTTGCAGGAATCATATGAACCCTTGCAGTTTCAATCGACTCGTGGGGAAAACAGCACGCACCAGGAACAGGAGGCAGCAGTAGATATAAGGCAATTATCGGCTGAGAAAGATTCGGATAAAAATATTTCAACTGCTTCACCTGTTAAACCTGAGTTGAAAAAAGAGAAAATAAGTGAGACTGTACCACGTGTTGAAATGGACAATATTCTTAAGTACGAGTCATTTGTTAGCAAAGACGAAATTCCAGACTCTATGCAGCTTACTAATAAAGGGAAGCTGCTAAAGACTGAATTAATCGCAAAGCAGGATAATCCCACGAAAACTGACAGTGTTCAAAGAGGCGAGCAAACAAAAAAAACTGAACAGGAAATAAACATTAAAGATATTGATAAATCTGAATTGGCCGTAAAAAGTAGAGAGACTCAAAAAACTATGCCTGTTGATATGACCAAGAAGATCCCTGAATCATTACTTACTGAGAAGAATAAAAAAGATAATACATCTGAAACCTCAGAAGCAGAGGCGATAAAGAATCGTCAAAAGAACAAAGCATTTGCTGAAGCTGAGATGGCTTCTAAAACTGAATCTGTAGAGAAGAGAGATAAAAATTATGAGATCGCCCTCATTGTTCAGCCTGAAGAACCTTCTGTAAATGTATTAATTGAAAAGAGTGAAATACCGCAAGAAACTGAGATGAAAGTTAAGGGAGAAGGGAATCGACAGTCCGAACTCGTTGTTAATACAGGAGAGAAGTCCGAAACAGAATTGATTGCAAAGATTGAAAAGCCAGGGAAAACTGAGCCGGTAAGGGTAAAGGATATAACCCAAAAGACGGACCTGGTTGATAAGATGAAAAAGTTACCGAAAATAGCATTGCTTGTTACTCCTAATAAGCTAAAAGAAATTCAGAATATTTCTCAGTCAAAGATAAGCAAAGACACTGATAATGATTCAATTAAAAGATGGACACATATTGGCGTCACAAAAGACGGAATACCTTTATTTATAGATTCCGGCAATATGTCCTATCCATCTGAACATATTGTTAAATTAATGATGAGAGCCTCCGTCAATAAAAGGGACTTTATAGATTTACTGGAGATCAACTGTTTGCAAACCAAGCTTCGCATATTGGAAGAACGTACGGGCAATAACCCTGTCTTGTCAGTCTATTCAAGTGAATGGAGAGATATCATTCCTGAAAGTATGCTGCTATATAATGCCGCGTGCTCTAAACAGAAATAGGCATTGAGAGATAAAAGGACAATGTCGAGATCATTACTCAAAAAAAATAAAAAACCTCATTGGGCCCGTGTTGACGAGCTGACACCTTCGCAAGTATCTTAAGGTCTTTGATGTTCATGAGGGGATGTCTTCAATCCAGAGGACATGTTTCTTCAAGGGAGTTTCTTTGAGTGCATTATAAAGCTTGAGATCCGCGGTGACCAGTCGGCTATCATTTTTTACGGCAAGGGCGACATAGAGGCTGTCGTAAAAACTTCTTTTTGTGCAGCAGGCAATATCAAACGCCTCCCTTGCAAGCTTATGTGTATCCCAGACTTTTATGGAAAGCGCCTGCATTTCTTTCAAAATGGCAACGGCTCTGCTGTAAGAACACTCAGAGCGCAGGACATATTTCCATAAGATATTGCCTGTTTCCGCAAACAGAAGGTCAGGGCAGTGAAGTGAAACAGCAAGTAGAGGCAAGCGAGCAGCATGGATGCTATGCTCTTCGGGAAGATACCATTTTATTGCAACGCTGGCATCAATAACATATTCCATTAACGATCCCGGTCTTCACGTATCAACTCAACGCTGTCTGAAAACTTTTTGTCTCCAAAACTCTCCCGTATTTTCTTTGCCCGTTTCATCGCTTCTTCCCATGTTACCGACTGCGCCGCCTCTTCCAAAATAGATTTTGCCTCGCCCTGAAGTGAGCGTTTATGCTGTTTGGCACGCGCTTTAAGGCGTTTGATGGTTTCGGGTTCAATATCTCTTACAAGTAATTGGGCCATTGCTGCCTCCTTGCTTAATTAGTGATAGCATTATGATAGCAAAGATGTTCAGCCCATGCAACCTATTCCGCATGGTAGAGGAGCTGAATTATCAAGCAATTTTGGGTCATTCATTATCATTGCAGTGATTGTGTCCCGTTACAATCTTTAACTGCTATTCAAGACAAATTATTATACTAAAAGCGAGGAAATTTTAAGCAGGCGGGGTTTGTTTATCAAACCGGGTTAATAATGCCCCGCATAAATTCCTGCGGCAATTGCGAGAAAGCTCAAGCCAAGCACAATCCAGTGGAATCCCTGAAGCAGGTTAAAGACCTTCTTCATGTCCACCTGTTCTCCGGGTTTGCCGAAGAGCTTTTTGAAGATAAGCCTCTCAAGGCCGAACAGCAGAGATGCATAAAAGGCCCATACGAACATCATTACCCAGACGCCGAAACTCAGGCCTTTTTCAAAGATAAGATAGAGACCCGAAAGGCCCGCAAGTATCACCATGACCTTTGCGATCTTTCCGAACCTGTGTTCAACCCCCTGAAACATCATAACCATCTCTAATGACTTGTCCATACGAAGTATCATGGGAAAAGTTATCAGTGTAACAAAGGAAACTCCTCCAATCCATATTACTATTGATAAGACATGAATCGTTAATGCGATTACATAAAGCATAATTACATCCTTTCCGGGGCGCTGACCCCAAGAATTTTCAGGCCTTCTTCAAGTACGATTTTTACCCCTTTACAAAGACTGAGTCTCGCAAGTGTAAGCCTGTTATCGTCAGATATAATCCTGTGTTTGTAATAATAGGCATGAAAGATTCCGGCCAGCTCCTGGAGGTAATAGGTTATCCTGTGAGGCTCACAGGCAAGCGCCGCCCCTTCAAAAACCATGGGGTACTGAAGAAACTTTTTGATAAGTGAGATTTCTTCGTCCTCTATTAATGCCGAAAGATCTTGGGCGAGTCGCCGACTCGCCCCTACTCCGAACTCCGAACTCTTAATTCCTTTTTCCTCGGCCTGCCGGAACAGGCTTGATATTCTGGCAAAGGCATATTGTATGTAGAAAACCGGGTTTTCCGCTGACTGTTCTTTTGCAACGTCAATGTCAAAATCCAGATGGCTGTCGGCCTTTCTCGTAAGAAAAATAAATTTGGTTATGTCGGAGCCGACTTCCTCAATTACTTCGCGGAGTGTAATAAATGCCCCTGCCCTTTTTGACATCTGGACCGGTTCTCCATGCCTGAGAAGAGTTACCATTTGAATGAGTACTACCCTGAACTTGTCCTTCGGCAGATCAAAGGCTTCGAGTACCGACCTGATCCTCGGAATATATCCGTGATGGTCCGCACCCCATATATCAATAATCGCATCAAACCCCCTGTCGAGTTTATCTTTGTGATAGCAGATATCGGATGCAAAGTATGTATATTCACCATCCTGTTTTTTTACGACCCTGTCTTTATCATCTTCAAATTGAGATGAAGCAAACCACGTAGCCCCGTCCTCTTCACGAATCAGGCCTTTCGACTTAAGGGCATCCAGCGCTGCCTCGACCTTCCCCTGTTTATGCAGCTCTTTTTCGCTTTGCCACCTGTCAAAGACAACACCAAAGTCTTTCAAATCCTTTTCAATATCGGCAAGCATCATCTTATATGAGTAATCGGTAAGAAATTCCCCGCATTCTTCGAATGTCCTGTTTAGATATTTATCGCCTTCACTGTTATTTATTTCCTTTGCAATGGATTCTATATAATCTCCCTTGTATCCGTCTTCGGGGAACGGGACATCATTGCCCAGCAACTGCTGGTAACGCGCGAAAACAGACCGCCCCAGAAGCTTGACCTGAAGCCCTGCATCGTTTATATAAAATTCTCTCTGAACGTCAAAGCCCGCTGCCTTCAATATATTACATAAGGCATTGCCGACAGCTGCGCCTCTGCCGTGCCCTATATGAAGAGGTCCGGTAGGGTTGGCGCTGACAAATTCAACCTGAATTTTTTGTCCCTTTCCGATATCGGTTCTTAATGACAGATGCCCTTCTTCCAGAAGCATGCCCAGACTTTTATGAAAAAACCCCTTTTTAAATCTGAAATTAATGAAACCGGGACCTGCTATTTCAATATTCTCAAAGAAATCCGGCTGCTGTTCTTTTATTTTCCCTGCAATTTCTTCCGCTATCTTTCGAGGGGATTTTTTGAGGATCTTTGTAAGCCTCATGGCAACTGCAGTGGCAAAATCCCCCATGGCCTCATTCTTCGGGATTTCTACCTCAACATCAGGAATAGCGTCCATTCCCCATGAGTCATTAAGGCTTTCCAGTGCTTTCCGGATTATTTCAATGGTTTCCTGTTTCATGAACAATAAGTTTAAAGGTACATTATCAGTAAGTCAATATTATCGGATTTGAATAAACCGCAACATAATTAGAGAAATAGTAATAAGGACCAAAGAACACGATCGTCATCGCAAAGAAATCTTTAAAATAGAATCAGCCCTCCAGGAAAAATATGTTTTTGCTGATATGGTGAGCAAAAACCCTGAAATGCTTGATATTTTCACACTGATAAAGAGGATAGCTCCTTATTACAGGACTATGTTAATTGAAGGCGCTACAGGAACGGGAAAAGAGGTATTGGCAAAGGCAGTTTACAAACTGAGCCCTGCATCCCGTGAGCCTTTTATTGTGTGTAACTGCAGCGGGTTAGTAGAGAATCTTATAGAGAGTGAACTCTTCGGGCATATGAAAGGGTCCTTCACTGGCGCAGTGTCCAATAAAGAAGGCCTTTTTGAAGCTGCGGGGAACGGGACCATTTTTCTTGACGAAATAGGTCATATGCCATTAAGTTTCCAGCCGCATCTCCTCCGCGTCCTGCAGGACGGTGAGTTCAGGCGCGTCGGAAGCACGAAGTCCATGAAAGCAGGCTGCAAAATTATTGCTGCTGCTAATGTTGATCTCGCAGAGGAGGTTAAAAAAGGGAATTTCCGTGAGGACCTTTTTTTCAGGCTCTCTGTTGTAACGATTACGGTCCCGCCTTTAAGGGAAAGAAAAGAAGATATTTCGTTGCTCAGCCGCTTTTTACTGGACCGCTTGAACAAAAAGATCGGTAAAAATATTCGTGGCATGACATATGGATGTGAAGCGTATTTTAATGTCCTATGATTGGCCCGGGAATATCAGGGAGCTCGAAAATATGATTGAGAGGGCCGTTCTTGTTACAACCGTTAATTTCATAAGGACCCATGACCTGCCTCCATATTTATCCGGGATGACAAAGGAGAGATATTCGTCAATTCTCCCGCTCGACGATATGGAAAAAAACCATATTCAGCAGGCGCTCCTGGCTACGGGCGGCAATAAATCAAACGCCGCGACCCTGCTTCGTATAAGCAGAAGGGCGTTAGGTCGGAAACTCAACAAGCATGGTCTGGGCCGGAAATAGCCCTACAGCATTTGCATTAGACAACGGGCGCAATCGCCCTATATAGTTTTTGCATCCTTTTTCATAAAACAACAGACTCCAACAACATTTATATTTATAAATCAGAGAAATAGCACGCTAGGCCGATAGGGATATGCCCTATTGACTTTATGCCATAATCGCCCGCTATTTTTATGGCGCTTGAAAATATTTATTAAATATCAACCAGTTACAGCCTGGCACAGAAATAGCATTATATATAGTGAAATAACATGAAAATAATAGCCGTCATAGCAACAACAATACTGGTCTTTAATATAGCTACAGCAGGAGCTTACTGCGCTGAAAGCAGCAGCGCTATGCATGTTAGCGCCTCTGTTTTACCGGCAACAAAATATGAGATCCTTCATCAGGAAAACAGTTATACAGTAACCGGGGCAGATATCAATAAGGGATATATAGATATCAATAATGCGCTTATTTTTTCAGTCTGGACAAATTCTACAAACGGATATCTGTTAACATTCGCTTTCGACAACAGGCGCATTAAAGAGATTAAAATGATTGATACGTATAACTCTTATTTAATTTCACACGAATATCAGGAAGTACACATGCCTCATCCCGGCATGAAATATGAGACAAAAGAATTAGACTTGAGATTATATCTATTTGCAGACACAGAACCCGGCACATATCAGTTGCCGGTTGCAGTTACGATAAGCGCCATGTAGGTGAAATAAAGACAGGACAATAATAAGTCCGGATCATATTCATCGCAATGGAGCAATTTCACTAAGTCATATCATTGTGCCCCCCTTAGTTAACGAAAGGATAATCCTTACTGTTAAAGATTCTCTCCCATATAAAGTTTAGATTATTCCCCTATTAAGTTATCGGTATACGTTCCGATGAGAATACTCAACGAGCTTGGCCGACCTGTCGAAGCAGCAAGTATCATTTTTTAATTTGTAGCGAGTCAGACTATTGACAAAGATGTCAAAGCTGTTCCTTGATGCGTATAGGGACTTTTTGCTGCATAGCTATACCGGGGAGAAATCCGATTACTTCCCTGGTAAGGTGTGGTAAATCAAAACAAGAAAGGGGGTGATTAGATAGTATAAAACTTTAGAAAATTGACATATCAGGTCGTTTCAAATTTTGCAGCAAAAAAAAAGCAAAAACAAAAATTAAGGAGGAGCAAGTTAAATGAAAAAAATAATTGTATTAGTTATGGCATTAGCTGTGATTATGACCGCAGGAAGTGTAATGGCAGCAACAACAAACGGAACATTCGATGTAACCACAAACGTTGCCGCAGCCTGTTCTATCACCGCTTCGCCGAATATAGCCTTTGGCGCCTACGACCCGACAGGCAGCGACATTACCGCCAACGGTGTCCTTGGCTTCAGATGCACAAAAAATACCGCTTATGATATCACTATCGACGCAACAAGACAGATGACCGGGGCCACCTATTCAAATTCTCTCAATTACGATGTCTATTACACAAGCGCTCTCACAACCGCATGGGCATCTACCACAGGAAATATAAATGGCCAGGGCACTACAACAAGTAACGCGCCTCAAACAAAAACTCTCTACGGCAAGCTTGCCGGCGGGCAGGATGTGTTTGTAGATTCATATTCTCAGACAATCGCTATTCACATTAACTTCTAAGACAAATCAGACAGGTAGAAAAAGGGGGCCCTGCTCCCTTTTTCTACCATATAACTTACAGTGGAACTACCAATAACAGATAACCTTTAAGAAAGGGCATAATCTTCCGATGCAAAAAGATAGCCGTCATTTAATATCAGTTTATAGTCTATGTGTAATATTTCTTCTTCTATTTTCAGCAGAAGCCTTCCCGGCAAATTTTTCTGTCAGCCCGATCAGGATTTTTTTTGATGGGACTCAAAAGACAAACGTTCTCACGGTAAAAAATATGTCGGACAAGCCGGTCTCTCTGGAAATAAAGACAGTTTTATGGGAACATGACCAGACTTACTCCCCGACCAGCGATATTATATTTTTCCCGAAGATGCTCACTATAGGAACTGATGAAGAAAAGATAATTAGGATAGGGCACAAAATGCCGCCGGGGCAAATAGAAAAGACATACAGGATGTTTATCAGCGAGATACCGGAGATACGTACTGAAGAAGGCGCCACGCTGCAAATAGTTATGAATCTGGGAGTACCGATATTCATAGGGCCTTCCAGGCCTTCACCGGAAGGGGAAATCGAAAAGATATCATTATCAAAAAGTAAACTCAATATCTCCCTCAAGAACAGCGGGAATGTTCACTTTATAATAAAAGCGATCAAGGTATCAGGGAAAGATGATACCTTGACAGATGTATTCAATGCCGAAATGGCAGGGTGGTATCTCCTCTCAGGCAATTCAAGGGAATATACTTTTGAAATTGAAAAGGAGAGTTGTCTTAAAATCAAAAACCTTCATATAGATGTTGAAACGGACAGGGTCTCAATGGGAAAGGATTTTGTCGTCAGCAATGAGATGTGTGCTCCGTAGCATCTTTTTCTTATTGATTATGGCCCAGCTTGTTCTACATTCAGATCCGGCTTTTGCCCAGGACTTAATTGTGTTAAGGATGGTGTTAAACGGGGAGGACAAGGGAGAGTTTTTCCTGGTCCTTACTGAAGACAATGACATATGGATAAGAAAGGACGACCTCAATAGGACTGATCTCGTAGAAGGTCTGGGCTCAGTGTTGCAGGTGAGCTGGGAATGGGTATTGGCGATTATTTAGGCAGGTCCACTTTTAATTATACAAAAACAGAAGATGCTGTGAATGCTGTAAGGCTTATATCCGACCTTACAATTACAGACAGAAAGGACCTGTGGACCATCACAGTCGGCGATATCAATGCATCATCGGGGCCATCCGGAACAACTAAATTGCTTGGAGGGATACAGGTATCAAAAAACTATTCTCTTTCCCCATATTTTATTAAATACCCCTCACTGAACTTGAGTGGGACCGTTGATACTCCTTCGGAAGCGGAAGTTTATTTAAATGACATCCTTGCCAAAAGAGAAAGCCTGTCCCCTAGAGAGTTTGAGTTCAATGATCTTCCGCCTACAGGAGGGTCAGGTACTGCCAGGATAGTTATACACGACATATACGGGAGAGAAAGGACCATATCAACGTCATATTACTCAACTGACCGCCTGTTGAAAAAGGGGATTCATGAATATAGCTACAACGTTGGTTTTGCAAGAGAAAACTTCGGCCAGGAAAACTTTGATTATGGAGAGCCTGCATTCCTGGCATATCATGATTTTGGTTTATCAAATAGTCTCAAAATCGGATATTCTGCAGAAGCGTCTAAAGATCTCTTAAATATCGGGGCACGCAGCTCAGTGCTTATTTCCCAGGCAGGCGTTTTGAACGCAGCAATAGGCTCAAGCAGTTACAGGGGAGTATCAGGGGTGAGCGGGGCCCTGGGTTATTCTTATTTATCCAGAAATATTAATATAATGGTCTCGTTACAGTCCGCCTCAGGGGAATACTCTAATCTTTTAATTAAACCTTCTGATGATAAGGCAAAATTCCTGATCAGTAATTCCATAGGGTTTGGATGGAGCAAAACCGGTTTTATCACGGCGGCATATACATACCTCAACGCATTTGAGGCCGGGAAAACTACCCGGTTTTCTGTCTCATATAATAAGGCACTGACGAAAGACACGTCATTTTTTATGACTGCAAGCAAAACAAAGGCCGTTGAAACGAAAAATGAAATAATGCTGGGGCTGCGCATGTACCTGGGCGGGAAGATTTCAGGCGCTGTCAGCTACAGCGGCAGTGAGGGCTCTGATATCAAAAAGGCAAGTATACAAAAAAGCCCGCCGACCGGGACCGGTTTCGGGTTTAACGCCAATGTGGAAAATACCCGCAGCCGCAATAATATTGAGGGTAATTTGAACTATCAGAACAGATACGGGATGTATGGAATGGACTTAAGCGATAGGGATGGAGCAGCGGGCTACAGGGTGTCTTATGCCGGCGGCATGGGGTACATAGGAAGATCGGTATTTTTCAGCAGGCCGATTACCGACAGCTTTGCAAAGGTCCGGGTCGGTGACCTGGAGGATGTCAGAGTGTATTCGTACAACAATGAAATCGGAAGGACAAATAAAAACGGAGAAGTTATTATTCCGAATCTCCAGTCTTTTAATGAAAACAGGATTGACATAGAGGCAGAAGATATTCCAATTAACTACTCAATTACGGCATTGACCCGGCGCATCACACCACCTTTCAGAAACGGTTCAGTAGTGGAGTTTGACGTGAGCAAAATGCAGGCAGCTACAGGTTCCGTTTATATGCTCGAAAACCGGGTAGAGTTCCCTGTTGAATATGCCATAATGCACATCCCGGTAAAAGGTAAGACCATTGAAGGGATGGTCGGCACAGCCGGTGAATTTTATGTGGAGAACGTACCCCCCGGAACATATCCGGCACAGATCATGTTTAAGGGGAAAACATGTGAATTTGATATAGTCATTCCGGACAGTGAAGATATGTTCGTGGACCTTGGAAAAATGATATGTGCGGCAGGGAAATGAGAATGAAACTAAAATTACTATTTATTATTATCGCCCTGATAGTTGTTCATTATCCAAATGCAGTATTTGCGGCATGCACTGTTTCCGCAACACCTGTAACCTTCGGCAGCTATAATGTCTTTTCCGTAAGCCCGCTCGATACAACGGGCACGGTTACAGTCAATTGTAACGAGACTCCGGCCCCTACAGTCAGAATATCCATAGGGCCGAGCCCGAATTCAGGGGGATTTAATCCGAGGGCAATGAAACTAACTACCGGAAGCGAACTGCTATTATACAACCTTTACACTGACAGCAACCGGACCTATATCTGGGGAGACGGCAGCGGTAATACCAGTATCGTAAGGAAAAGAGTTTTTAAAAACAATCCCTCGGTCAATACGATTTACGGCAGGATACCGCCGATACAGAATGTTGTTGCAGGGTCTTATAAAGAAACGCTTACAGTCACGATAATATGGTAACCTCATAGTTATATTATTTATTCATCATATCAAGGAATTCCTGGTTGGTCTTTGTGCCTTTAATCTTATCCAGCAAAAACTCCATACTCTCAATAGTGCTGAGCGAATGAAGTACCTTTCTTAAAATCCACATTCTCTGAAGCATATTCTTATCAACAAGGAGTTCTTCTTTTCTGGTGCCCGAGGCATTGATATTGATAGTCGGGAATATACGCTTATCTACCAGTTTTCTATCGAGATGCAGCTCCATATTGCCCGTCCCCTTGAATTCTTCAAAAATTACGTCGTCCATCCTGCTGCCGGTATCAACAAGGGCCGTAGCAATAATCGTAAGGCTGCCCCCGTCTTCTATATTTCTTGCGGTCCCGAAAAACCTTTTCGGTTTCTGAAGCGCATTGGAATCAAGGCCGCCCGAAAGGACTTTACCGCTTGCCGGGATCACCGCATTGTACGCCCTCGCAAGCCGGGTTATGGAATCAAGAAGGATGACAACATCTTTTTTGGCTTCAACAAGTCTCTTGGACCTTTCAATGACCATTTCAGCAACCTGCAAATGCCTCTGAGGAGGCTCGTCGAATGTTGAGCTTATGATCTCCGCATCAACCTGTCTTTTCCAGTCAGTTACTTCCTCCGGCCTTTCATCTATAAGGAGAACGATAAGATGGATTTCTGCATGGTTCTTCTTTATCGCCTTGGCAATGGATTGAAGCAGCATCGTCTTTCCTGTCCTCGGCGCTGCAACGACCATGCCCCTCTGTCCCTTTCCAATCGGGGTGACAAGTCCCATGATCCTTGTAGAGTAGTCTGTCTTGGAATATTCAAGATTTATTGCTTCAGTAGGATAGTAGGGTATGAGGTTATCAAATAACGGCCTTTCGATGCTCTCTTCAGGCGGCTCATGGTTAACGGCCTCGACTTTAAGAAGGGCAAAATATCTTTCGCTTTCCTTCGGCGGCCTTATCTGTCCGGTAACAAGGCCTCCTGTGCGGAGATTAAATCTTCTTATCTGTGATGGTGAAACATATATATCGTCCGGACCCGGCAGATAACTGTAATTTGGAGAGCGGAGAAAACCAAAACCATCAGGCAAAATCTCAAGCACTCCTTCCCCGAAAATCAGACCTGTTTTTTCAGTCTGGGCCTGCAGAATTGCAAAAATCAGGTCCTGTTTCCTCAGGCCTCTCGCGCCCTCGACGCTTAATTCTTTTGCCATTTTCGTCAGCTCATCGATTGTCTTTTCTTTAAGACCTGTAATATTCATGCTATCTCCTTGATTCTTGCTTTTGTATGCCATGGGATATAACTTCCTTTTTTAGTGGGAATACATATTTTTGAAAAAAATATACTCTTGGAGGTTTTAACCTTTCAACATCTCAACATCAAATGGGATTGTTAAATAGAAGATTTGTTACAAAAATAGTATAACAGTTTATTGTTTTTGTCAATACCCAAAGCGGCGCCGCATAAAAAATAAATATTTCATCTGACATCCTGCCGGAATTTTCCTGTTTACTTATCGGTATTCATGGCATAGATATTCAGCATAATTGCTTTTTCCCCCTGGTCTCTGCAAAATATATTTCAATGTCAGAGCAACTTAACAAAGAAATAATAGTATTCATCACAGCGCCTAACGAAGATGAGGCTGCCGGCATAGCCCGCTCCCTGGTTGAGGCAAGGCTTGCGGCATGTGTAAACATAGTAAAGAATATCCGCTCTATTTACGCCTGGCAGGGAAATATTGAGGATGCTTCAGAAACTCTTATGATCGCAAAGACCCAAAATACTCTTTTTGACGCCCTGTCGGCAAAGGTCAGGGAGCTTCACAGTTATGATGTGCCGGAAATTATAGCGCTTCCAATAGTAGACGGCTCTGAGGATTATCTCAAATGGCTCAGGGAATCAACGGGATAATGAAACTTATAAAGGAGGTTTCCAGGCAAGAAATGGAAGAAAAGGACGGAGAGGATTTAGGTAAATCCATTGAAGGATGGAAAGAAAAAACCCCTCTTGAAAGCAGGGGGTTCCTGACATGGGAAAAGGACCTGGTATTTACGGCAAGGATACGGGGTTATTCATTTGAATATGATCCCAAGGCGCAGGAAGGGTGTTTTCCAACCGACACTTTTTTGATGAGCGTCGCAGGCTGCCTGGGAATAGACGTTGTAATGTTTCTTCAGAAGATGCGGGCGGAGATCAGGGAATTCGAGATAGAAACATCAGGCGAGAGGAATCCTGTCCCGCCTCAATACTTCAAGTCTATAAAGATGGTAATCCATATTTCCGGTAAAGGCATTTCACCCAAAAAAATGGACCGGGCCATTTCTCTTTCGCAGGAAAAGTACTGCTCGGTTTATCACTCCCTGCGCAAAGATATGGATTTTAATGTGAGCTATAAAATAAGTGGGGCTTAGGACACGCCGAGCTCTTTTTTGAGCCAGTCCTCAAGTTTCCCGGAAATCGGGTACATGCCTGCGATACAGTCTGAGCCTGAGCAGTGCATTGATTCTCTTAATAACTCACCGGGAATGCCGGAGATATAACCGATCGTTTGGCTCATATTCTGCCTTAGCTGCATTATTACGAGCACAGGTTTATTGGTTACAATGTCCACATATAGCATATATCCGTAGGTGACATCGATAATTTCTCCGGATTCACTGCGTGGAGCAGAGGAAGGGTTCATGAAAATTTTAGGAGTTACATCCCACCTTATGCCCTGAACAAATGATTTACCTTTTTTAAGGTCATTGATGCTTAGCAGTCTCACGGGCTATATTATAAATAAAAATTTATTTATTTTGTTTATAATTGAAAAAATCAAAAGGAGTCCATGATATGAACTGCCTGTTCTGCAAAATAATAGCAAAAGAAATCCCTGCAAAAACAGTTTACGAGGACGAAAACATTCTTGCCTTTGAAGACCTGAACCCTCAGGCGCCAATACATATTCTTATAATACCTAGAAAGCATATATCAACCTCTCTCGATATAGGGAATGAAGATAATGAGCTCATAGGGCAGTTGTTTCAGGCTGCTAACAAAATTGCAAAGGACAAAGGAATTGCCGACAGAGGTTTCAGGCTTGTTATGAACTGCAACAGGGAGGCAGGCCAGACCGTATTTCATATACACCTCCACCTGCTTGCAGGCAGGGCCATGCACTGGCCGCCCGGGTAATTTTGTAGGGGCAAGGCGCTGCCTCGCCCTGATTTAATAATGACAACAACATATCACAAAAAAACCCTTACCGACATATACCGTATCCTCTTTAAACACTTCGGCCCGCAGCACTGGTGGCCGGGAGATACTCCTTTTGAGATTGCAGTCGGGGCCATACTTACCCAGAATACAAACTGGGGAAATGTTGAGAAGGCAATAAACAATCTTAAAAACAGCAGGACGCTCGATGCGAATATCCTGCATAAAATGCCGCATGCAAAACTTGCCTCACTCATAAGGCCCGCCGGGTATTTTAACATCAAGGCCAAAAGGCTTAAACATTTTCTTGCATTTCTCACAAACCATTACAAAGGTATCATTGAGAACATGAAGGATAAAGACCTTCATCAGCTAAGGCACCGGCTGCTTGAGGTAAACGGAATCGGACCAGAGACAGCGGACTCCATTCTCCTTTACGCGCTCGATAAACCCGTATTTGTAATTGACGCGTATACAAAAAGAGTATTACAGAGGCATAAGCTTGTGTCTGAGAAAGTGACTTACCACGAAATGCAAGAGCTTTTTCACAGGAACCTCCCTGAAGATATAGCCCTGTTTAATGAATATCATGCCCTGTTTGTTATGCTGGGCAAACATTACTGCAAGCCAAAACCAAAATGTACGGGCTGTCCCCTGGAAAAATTCTTATAGTAGGGGCGAGCGGGCCGCTCGCCCCTACTTCGGCTTTATATTCCAGGTTTCTTGTAATCCTAGAATTGAGGCGATTTCATCAGGGTGATGATCGCAGATTTCAGTGTACTGTTTATGCTGGTAGAACCATCCGTTGTTCCACTAATATTACTTGCCAATCCGGCAACAGAATCAGAGAAACTCTTCTCAAGTGCTTCATGCGCGCTCATGTTCTGTCCGGCTGATGTCTGGGCCGCCCAGCGGACAAATTCCAATATCCCAATATCCTGCTGAATCCCGAAAATAGCGGCATAACTGGCCGAAATCCCCTGCCCGACAAAATCCGTTCTTGCTGCAGTCCAGATCCCTCCGTTGCTTTGGCAATCAGTTTTATTAAAATATGAATTATTGGAGCAGTTGCCAAGCCACAGGTTATTGCTCGGTATAGAGGTGCTGTCGCGCGTGTATGTCATTCCGCCGCCATTTGATACGATGCTTGACACCCAGTCAACAAGTATTACCATCGTAAGGGGCCAGTTAACTGTTGTTCCATTAGACTTGTAAAACTGAAACCCGCTGACAGTAAGTCCGGTTGACACTCCAAGTGCACTGTCAATATTAGATATCATCGTAGTTATCCGGGAGTTTGAAGCGGCAGTATCTGTTACAAACTGGTCAAACGCAGTCTGCATGGATGTATTTAATGCTGTTTCCGCAGTTGATATCGCAGTATTTGTCTCACTACCGTTAAAAACCTGTTCAAATGTCTTGAATGCTGTAACCATCGAATTTAGAAGAGTAGTTGCAGCAGTCTGGTAATTAGTGACGTCAGCACCTGATGCCCCAAGAGCTATCAGTGCCCGTGAATATTTCTCAATATTCTTGTCTGCCTTCACTTTCTGAATACTGCCCCCAATAGAGGAATTAATCATCTGTGCGGTAGCAGCTGTTATGTCACCATTAGTAACTCCCTGCTGCATTAACGGCATAATAATTGACCCCATTGCGTTAAATGCCTCCAAAACCCTGTCCTGTGAAAATCCGGCATCAGTAGCTGCCTGGACCAATACCAGCAATAATTTTGAAGCAGCCTCACCGCGAGCATCTAATTTTGCAGTAGTGGTAGTTGCATCTACCGAGTCCTTTATCATTTTGCTATACCCGCTTGTTTTATTAGCCAGACGATCAATAATGTGACTTCTGTAAGATGCAATCTGGGCGCTGCTTACGCCATTGCTTGTAAGATAACTAATGAATCCACCGCTGTTGTTGATCCCCTGATTGCAAAGATTGGCCATAAAAGACAATTCAGATGAACTTACTGCAGTTGAGCGCACTAACGCAAAGCCGAACACCGCAAGTATAGGATCATCTGTCCCGGCAGATGTTAATGCCGCCAGCAAGGCATCTGTCTGAGAATTTGTAAGGCCGGATACTCCCATTGGCAAAGATTCTCCTGAATTCGGACAAGGGGCAATAGAACGCCTCACAACAATGTCAGAGCTGTCCCTGACTGTTATTACAAGAAAATTACAGGAACCGTTATCAGGCACATTAGTTAAAGAGAACGAAATTTTACCGTTTGAATCGGCAACAGCAGATGAAGAAGCGCTTGCTGACGCTAACGAGCCGTTTGAATTCACTTTCTGTGCTGTGATTGAGTAAGTTTCACCTGTTGTCAAGGCCCCGGCATCGGAGGCCATCAATATCAACATCACAAACAGGACAGCCCCGATTAAACGACGATATAACGGATTTAAAGACACCTTATGTACAGATATTTTCATTTTGCATCCTCCATATTTTAAAAACTATTTTTTTATTCCCCGCTGCCGCTTATGCCGCTGGTTCCGCTGCTGCTGCTACTACTGCCGCTGCCTCCTCCACTGCCACCGCAGCCGGTAAATATTAATATGGCCGCAAACATTAAAATGGCGCATATTATTGACACAATTTTTTTCTTCATGTCTCACACCTCCTTCAAGTTAAATTGATTGATGCTGACCTTGTCAGTACTTTTTATTTGATGACATCTTTGTTGAGGATTAAATCGATATAAATGTTTCCAATTCAATTTCATGTGTACTAGATCGGCAGATGAAATAAAAACTTTAGCCTTTTACTTAATTCCATTCCTTTCCTTAATCTATGGGAATTTTAATAAGCCTTTATTTAGTGTCCGTTTATAAATGGCCATTTATTATTTTTGTCATGCCCAAAGTATGTAATCATTTATTAAAAAGACTGGATGCCCGTTGGAATTTATCCCGTTCTTTTACGGGACGGGAATGACGACTTTTTAGCCGCACAGTAATTTATGGACAGACTCTATTTAATGCTTTCCCTACTTATTTGGTATTCTTGTTTTTTACAGTAAGTTAGAGTAAATATTTCTTTTTACTGGACTATTAATGGGGAAGATAACTTTCGGGGCACCTGCAAATTTTTTTTAATCCCCTTTTAAATAATTGTTTCAGCTCGATGAGCGAGAGAAAGAAAATAACAGTTAAACAAAAATAGATTATAATGAATGTGATATTCTTCTATATTTTTTTATAAATAATGAATAAAGGAACCCTTTTCATAGCCCCCCTGGGTGCAAAAAATAAAAAAGAGCCGGTCTTTAAAGAAATTATTTCTCAGTGTCCGGACAATAATTATTCGTCAATTCTCTATATCGGCCCCAATAATTTCGTACTGTCAACGGCCAGAAGCCGGTTTAATTCTTTTCTGAACAAGACTTTCAAAACATCCGCATATATACCCTTCAGGACTATGACATTAAAACAGCTTGCCTCGGATCTTCACGAAAAGTGCGGTGGAAAAGACGTCATCTCTGATCATATCAAAACGCTTATCCTGTGTGAAATTCTCAAAGAGAAAAACATAGGCTACGCACAAATTCTGTCCGACCTTTCAAATAAAATCAGTCACTATATCCCGGACAAGGCGCTCTCTCAGGTAAAAGACAATATCAAACATCTGATATTTGAAGAAAAGGCTGCGGAAAGGGCCGTAGGCGCCATGGATATTCTGCAGTTATATAAAGAGGAATTAGAGGTAAAAAACTTACTTGATCCGGATGATATGTTGAAAAACAGTATTCCCCTTATAAAAGAACATATGTCTCCCGCTGTACTTGTCATCGACGGCTTTTATGATCCGACTCCTCTGGAGCTGGAAATTATGAGTGCACTTATCGATCGTGCGCAAAAGGTATTTGTGATAGCGGAAGAGCGTACCGAGATTATTAAATTCCTGCAGTCGAATAAAAAAGGGTTCATAACAAAAAACCCCGGCATTGCTGAATATAGAGAAAAAACCGGATACTATTCTTATCCTTCCATTGAAGAAGAAGTCGAAGGGATTGCCAAAAACATCAAGAAACTTTTTCTTGAAGGCACAAAGCCCTGGGACATTACAGTATGCTTTCCCGTGCTGTCAAAGTATCTCCCGATGCTCAGAAGGATACTCCCAAAATACGGCATCCCTGTAAGCATAGGAGAGTATAGTTTATCGGCGACCCGGCCTTTTATCGCCCTGGAGGACATGATTGCATGCATTGAAGGGGACTATTCCAGGAGCGATTTCCTGTCCTTCCTGACGTCTCCGCATTTTCCTGCAATCCCCGTGGTCGTCAAAGAAAGGGCCGTAAGTTATTCCTACAGGGCAGGAGTGGTTAAGGGAATAAACTCCTGGCTTTCCATAAAAGAAACCCTGCTGAATGCCCCCGGAGATAGAGTCTCCGATGATAAGAAAGTGACGCTCGATGAATTTCAGCATGGAATCAAGCTGGTCCTTGATACCTTTGAAAATATCAAACAAAAGAAAAAGCCAGGCCCTTTTATCGATGCCTTTGAATCGGCCCTTGCCAGGTTCGGATTCTTTGACTCACCGGGTGATGCCGGATCAGACATGCATGGAGAAAGGATATTAAATAAGATCAACAGCCGGCTTTCAGAATTCAGATATTTTTCCGGGCTGTATGAATCCGGCAGACATAACGTCAATCCCCCGGTATTTTATTTAAAATACCTGCTCTCAAACTTAAAGGGCTCGGAGGAAAACAGGGACGGCGTAAAAATCATTCCTTTCGAGCTGGCAGCGGGATGTGAAACAAAGGTGCTGTTTTTCGGAGGCATACTGGAAGGAGATTTCCCGTCCAGGCCTGATATAGATCCGATATTACCTGAGAGGGTAAAAAAAGAGCTCGGCATGCCCTATCTCGAATATTACCTGAAGAGACAGAAACGTTACTTTATGAGGCTCCTTAATGTCTCTGTGCGCGACCCATATTTCTCCTGTCCGTCAGCCGATGGCGACAAGATATTCTTACCGTCGCCTTTTCTCGACTGGGAACAGATCATGCCGCCGCTGGAATTGAATATATTCTCCGAAGAAGAATCCATGATCAGGGAAGGGGCTTTCAAACTATCGTCTAAAGAATCAGGAATATTCCGCGACAATGAAATATTCCGGGGCAAAAAAGGGACCGGGCCTTTACTCAGGAGAATCAGCGCCATGTCCAACGGGTTTTTCAGTGTGACGGACATTGATTTTTACCGGAAGTGCCCGCTGCGATTTTATATAGAAAAGGTCCTTGGCCTTGAAGTAATTGTCCCTCCGCAGTTTGAGGTTGAAGCACGGTTATGGGGGAGCCTTGCACACAAGACCATGGAATATTTATTTAAAGACGGCGACATCGAAATAGAAGACCTAGATAAAAAATTATCTCAGGGGCTTGAAAAAAGCCTGAAGCAGTTTCCCATAGGAGATTTCTGGGCAAGGGTCGCGAAAGAGATATTCCAGAAACTCCTGCCTGCGATAAAAGAGCAGGAGAATGATATAAGGATGCAGGGCTTTATTCCCTTCAAAGTGGAAGAGAAATTAAAGGTGGAAATAGGCCGCCTGAAGCTGAAAGGCAAAGTGGACAGGATTGACATAAGAAGTCAGAAGTCAGAAGAAAGAAGAAAGAAGAAAGAAAATATCCCCCCTTTGACAAAGGGGGGTGAGGGGGGATTTCCCGGTGATACGGTAATCCTCCTTGATTACAAGACAGGCAATATTGACAGGAACAGCCTGCAGCTGGCGCTTTATGCTGCAATGTGGCAAAAGAACTTTAGTGTGCCCGTTGAAAAAGTGGGTTACTACTCATTAAAAGAAGGACATGTGAGCTGGTCTCCTGGAAAAGTATCAATGGATGAATTTATGCAAAGCGCATTGCAGAGTGCAGAAGAACTTATTTCGCAGATAAGAAAGGGGGTGTTCTCTCCAGAGCCGTTCAGGGCTGATGAATGCAGATATTGTTATCACAGCCCATTGTGCGACAGAAAATGAATCTCCCCGCCTACAAGGCGGGGCTTCAAAATAATAATTATATTAATGATAATTCAATCTGTATTCCCCTCTTTGGCAAAGAGGGGTTAGGGGAGATTTTTTAAAAGAAATTATTCGTAAAATCCCCCTTAATCCCCCTTTTCCAAAGGGGGAAATTTTAAAGGAGAACTTTTCATAAAAAATCAAATGGAAAACTACCTTGACACTAATAAAAGCATAATCATTTCCGCTCCGGCAGGTTCCGGCAAGACCGAAAAACTTTCAAGGCGATATATCGCCCTGCTTCAAAGCGGCGTAGATGTTGAGAGGATACTGGCCATTACGTTTACCGACAAGGCCGCCGCCGAGATGAAACAGAGGATATTAAGAATTCTGAAAGAAGAAGACCGTGATCTATATATAAAACTGCTGGAGAGGATGCCTATGATGAGGGTGACAACAATTCATTCTTTTTGCGGGACCCTCATCAGGCGGTTTTCTTTTGAAGCTGCGGTTGATCCCAATTACAGGATAGACGACGCTGTTGAGTCCCGTATGATATGGGAAGAAATACTGTATGAAATACTGATGGATGCAGGCCGGGGGGACAGCGGGCATGAACTGTTTTTTGAGACCCTTTCTGAAAAGGGGTTCAGAGGTCTTGACTATCTAAAGAGTACGGTCGACTATCTCTATCAAAAAAATCCCTTTTCTCTGGAAGCCTCGACCTACGAATATATTCCTCAGGATTTGAGTAATATCGTAGAAGAGCTCAAATCATGGCAGGGAGTCAGGAATGTTTTGGAGAACTATGAAGCTTCCCTGGAAAAAGATGACGTTCAGGAGATGGCTTTAATAGAGAAGTATTTCCTGACAGATAGTAAAGAACCCCGCAAGCGTCCTGTACCGTCATTAAAAAATATTACCGATTACCGCGACTGGTCAGTAAAAATGCATATGCTCTGGAAGGACAAAAAAATCCGCCGGCATTTGAAGCGGACTGAAAGAATAAGGGAAATTTACAGGCAGTGCTTAGATAAATACAGTGAGAAAAAGAGGGCCAAAGGAACGCTCGATTTCAGCGACCTGGAATACCTTGCGTACAGGATGCTTACGGATGACCCTGAATGGGCAAATATCCTTTATGCATTTGATGAAAAAACAGACCATATTCTCGTTGATGAATTCCAGGACACAAACTCCTTCCAATGGCAAATAATCAATAAACTGACGGAAGAGTGGCGCTCCGGCATGGGCGCAAAAAGAGAGGAAGGGACCAGGCCCACCATCTTTTTTGTAGGGGATGAAAAGCAGTCTATATATTACTTCAGAGGGGCCAATGTAGAGATCTTCAGCAGGGCAAAGGACAAGCTGCAGGAGTGGCTGGGAGAGGAGTTCTGTTACGAAGAAGTCAGGGACAATTACCGCAGCCTGCCCGCCATTATAGAATTTACCAACCATGTCTTCTCAAGAATTATGGAGAGCGGAGAGAAGGCCTTCCCGTGGACAACGAATTACACGACATTTAATGCATACAGGACCGGGGAGCCGGACCGGGGGCGCGTAGAGCTCATACTGACGGATAATGAAGACGATAATATTTTGGATGCAAAACAAAAGGAAGCGGAGGTCCTTGCCTGGAGAATAAGAGGACTTGCAGGCAACTATCAAATAACCGACAGAAGCGCTCAAAATCAAAGGCCGTGCAAATTTATGGATATGGCTGTCCTTCTGAGAAAAAGGACCCACCTGAAGATATATGAAGAGGCGTTCAGGAAATACAAGATACCTTATGTTGCAGTAAAGGGGATCGGCTTCTATCAGGAGCCTGAAGTTGCCATGCTCAGGGCGTTCATATTCTTCCTGTCTGATCCTGCAGATGATTACAGTCTTTATGTCCTGCTGAAAAGCCCTCTTTTTCAAATGGAGGAAACCGACATTATTGATCTGATAAACGGTGAAGGCAATAGCCTGTTTGAGAAGATGAGGAACAATATTAACACCGTAGGGGCGGGGTCACCCCGCCACTACTACACTCTTCTTCAGGAGTGGCTCTCACAGCAGCCGAATACAATGGTTGCAGAGTTGATTGAACAGGCACTGGTCCGTACTAAAGCCTGGATACATTTGCATGAAGCGCAGAGCAGGGCGAACGTCAGGAAATTTATCAAAATAGTAGAGGACCTGGAGGCCAACGGGAAGTCGCTTATCAAGATCAGGGACTTCCTTGAAAGGACCGGTGATAAAAAGGAGGAGCCAAAGGCGAATGTGAACACCGAAGGCATGGACGCTGTAAGGATAATGACCATACATGCATCCAAGGGACTGGAGTTTCCAGTTGTGTTTGTTCCCGGACTTGAAGAGCCCTTCTCATCTAAAACAGGAGAAAACCTGGTCTATGAAAAAAATGGAAAGTTCTATTTTAAGTCCGAACCCGAATCCTCGATCCGCAAACAGGATGACGATTTCCTTATCCATCAGGCTAAAGAAGAGGAAGAGCAGAAAAGATTGTTTTATGTGACAGTGACAAGGGCTGAAGAGGCCCTCTTCCTCTTGGGGCGATGGAGCGATAGTGATAAAAACTTCCTGTCTTTTCTTAAACAGGGCCTCGGTCTTATAAAGACGGATTCCACATATACAATAGATGCAGATATTCAGGGGCTGTCATTGCTTACGGAAGAGGATGTGAAGATGTTGTATGAGCATGCTCCCGGGCATGAAGCAACCGTTAAGGCTTTGCCTCCTGTGAATGTTATTCCCCTGACCGTCCAAAAGCAGGCCCCCTGGAAGGCAGTCACGGAAACCGTGGAAATAAAACGGCAACATGGAAAGGACTGGGCCGCCCTCGGCGAGATTATACACCGGATTTTTGAAGGCGTCTCAAACGGAATAATTAAAGAGGAGGACATAAGGTCCAGGGCTGAGAAAATGCTCGAATCAGCGGGCTTCTACAAAGAGGTTAAAGAAGAAAAAACAGAGGTTATTGAAAAAGACATTGAACTACTTAAGACAAAAGGGGTCTGGCAGAGTATTATTTTACAGAGAGAAAACTCCTTTTCCGAACTGCCCTTTGTTCTGGGACATGATGACGTCGTTTATACAGGACGGATAGACAGGATAATAGTAGAAGACGGCATTTACAAAATATATGATTACAAGACATTCCCCGTAAAAGAAAAAGAGGTTGAATATCTTTTAAAGAAATATACCTTTCAGATGAACATTTATAAACAGGCAGTAAGAAAATTGTTCAATACAAACGCCGTTAAGTCCTTCATCGTGTTCACGCACATGGGGGAAATACATGAGGTGTAGGGGCAATCCCCTGTGGTTGCCCAAGTACCACATCTTTCTCCTTGCCCAACCAGTTGCCTTACAGGTAAAATTGAACATTCTGTATTTTGGGAAACAGGGGAATAGAACAAAGCATGAAAGATTTTATTACAAATAAATTCATTCTCGGTATCAGGAGGGGGTCATGGCTAAAAAAGATTGGTTCATTCGTAAAAAAGTTGAAAGACTCTATTAAGGAGAAAAAACAGGGCCATGCTGTTGTCATTCCCGCGCAGGCGGGAATCCAGGATGATGATAACGTTTTGAAAAGACTGGATTCCTGCTTTCGCAGGAATGACGCTCTATTCTTAATCAATTGTCATATTTGAATTCTATGAATTCTTTTCAACTTAAACACGAATGAAGGAAAAGATTTAGTTTCGATTGGCAGTAAGTCGTTTGAGGATTTGAGAAAAGTAAATGAACACGGAGCGGAGTATTGGAGCGCAAGGGATATACAGCCTCTTTTAGGATACACTCAATGGCGGCGATTTGAAGATGCCATTAAAAGGGCGATAACCTCTTGCAATAAATCGGGAAATGAGCCTACATATCACTTTGCCGTCGCCGGTAAACCGATAGAGAGCGGTAAGGGTCATGAATTCAGCTCTGGCCGCCGCAAGATCACCGTCAAGGTCGTGGACATATTCGGGAATGATACGATGAAGATTATGGAGTGAATGTTGGGGGTAAATAATGGGTAAAATCAAAGTATTGAATAAGGAGATCACTGTATATACGCGGAACGAGGAAGATTATATCTGCATCACCGATATCGCAAGATATAAGAACCCGGATAGAACAGATGATTTAATCAGAAACTGGCTTAGAAAC
>CAYMUX010000044.1:0-25792 GCA_964393845.1 uncultured Nitrospiraceae bacterium | reverse complement strand
TAAAAGCAATAAAATCCGCTTAACATGTAATGTTAATTAATGCCGTTACTATAAATATTCTTTAGAGTCATATGAACCCTATCCTAAGTACCCTTGTTTATGCGGGTCTTCAAAAAAATTCAAAAAATGCTGTCAACCTTTCTACAACAAAAAAGAAAGAAAAGATGCTTTTAAAAAATATAATGACGGCAAATACAAGGAAGCTTTGAAAGCATGTAGACTTGAAATCTCTTGGTATATTTTATGCCACAGGGCACATACAATACCTTTTTTGGAAAGTGGCTCCAAGGAGGCTAAAAAATTATTAGAAGTTGATATCGATGCTCTATCTTCACTAGTGGGGCTACTTTTAACATGCTATAAAATGGCAGGAAAACTTAAGGCTTTTCCTAACGCATTAGATTCATTAGAAAAGGCTATTTCAGATCAGAGATGGCTTAATCGAATATCATATTATCGTGCCTTATGGGTATTAATTTCCTCTGGAGACAAAATATTAGCATTTCATGAATTAAATAAGATAAAGGACATTCATTCAGTTTTTGATCAAGATATTCTTAGCATGTACATAGATACTGCCCCTGAAGAATTACCATTTATTAAAAAAATAACAATAATAGACCAAATTCTTTCCACTAATCCTGATGCTAGCTTGGTACTAAAATACATTACAGTAAAGGGGACGTATTACTTTTTAAATGCAAAAAAACAAACAGGTATAGAATTAATTGAGGTCGGTATAAATAATTTCAGAAAGACAAAAAAAGAAATTGATGTAGGTCAGGATAATTTCCAACTTGCACAATCATTGGAAATATTAGGCGAGTTTAAAGGTGATAACGATTTGTTGAAAGAAGCACAGATATGCTATCAAAGGGAGGTAGAATCTAAGACATATGATTCCTTTGGACTTGCTATGCTTTTAAAGCATTTGGGTGATTCATTCTATGCAGAAGGGAATTATCCAGAGTCAGCAAAATACTATGAAAATAGTTTAAAAGAAAATGAAGATGAGCGTACAAAAATATTTCATGTAAATGCATTAATAAAATTAGGTAATACAGACAAAGCAGAGGAGCTTCTTAAAGGGATTAAGTCAGATGGCTTTTCAGAGTTTGATCAATATGATTTTTCATGTGCATTGGCTCATCTTGCTTTAGACACAAAGAAAAGAGAAAATATTGATAAGGCAGTTACTTTATTAATAGGTCTCAAAACCAAGGTTCCTTACTTTGCTGAAATACGTGATAATTTTCTTTTTAAGTTAAAGAAGATAGAAAAGTAAGTCGTTATTTATTGTGATTGTAAATGGTTATGGGGGCTGGTCTTTCATTTTGATGTAGAGTTTGGGGACGTTGTTGCCTAATTCAACTTATTTCACAAGACCAGAAACGGACTCGCAAGGAGGCGGGGGTCTTTAAGGCGGTCGGGGTCAGATTTGCCTATTGACATTTGAAAGCGCAGACACCGAGGTCAGGTCTTTCATTTTGATATATTCCTATTGTCTTCATTTACTATCCTGCGTAATGTTGAATCATGCGAGTGACTGCCCCCTTTGTATCTCGACCTTAGCCTCATCAACCTGCAAAAGCTATCAATCAGATTTCAATCGGGTAATCTTTATGTCTTGAATTGAAAATAAAGAATTAAAAAATCCCCCCTCACCCCCTTTGCCAAAGTGGGATTATCCGGTCAGGTAAATGAGACAGCTTCAATTACCGGTACCAAAAAATAAAATATATAATAAAAAAAAGAATTTTGTTAAAATGAACATATATCAGAGTGAGTCGACCATGAGCAAGAAAGAAATACTGATAAGTGAAATTGCACAAGTCCCTGAATCTTTACTTGATGAGGTCTTGGATTTTGTTCATTTTCTGAAAACAAAAATCATCAAGGAGCGGCTTGACATCGCCATTGCAAGCGAATCCTCCCTTAAAAAGGATTGTCTGAAACCCGAAGAGGATGAGGCGTGGCAAGCTTTCTGAAGCAATAGACAAGATCATGGAGATTATTCGCGGATAAGTTAAATAACCTCCTGCAATATTCTTTTCTAACTTCAAGATTAAGAAATTTCAGGAATAAGTTTGAAGACGAGAAGAATGAGACCCGCGTATTTACTTTCAGCGTTTTACTATTAAGAAAGCATTCGACTGACCCCTTTGTATCTCGACATTAGCCTCACCAACCTGCAAAAGTTATTAATCAGATTCATATTGAGTAATCTTTATGTTTTAAATTGAAGTGAATGAATTGAAAATCCCCTCTCCCCCCCTTTGCCAAAGGGGGATTATCCGGGCAGGCAAATGAGACAGCTTCAATTACCGGTACCAAAAAATAAAATATATAATAAAAAAGAGAATTAACAGGAGATGATGTCATGAAATACAGAAGTCTGATAGTACAAGATGAAGACGGGATATTTATTGCTGAATGCCCTTCTTTGCCCGGATGCGTTTCTCAGGGAAGGAACTGGATTCCGGCTTAAGCCTGTCCCCGAAGGTAGTAATCGGGGAGACTGCCGGAATGACAAGAAAAATAAAAGTATGCCGGACGTTGGGGACGTAATGATGGAAGACGAAAGGGGTCTGGCTTAAACCTTGAGATATTCTATTTTAAAAGGGACTTTCCCGATTTCCGCCACATCATTGCTGTAATCTCAACTTTTGTGGGGGAAAATCAATCGCCTTGCATGAAGCTCTCAACGCTTTCTGCGTTTTCCTGCTGAGCTTCAATGATCCGACAACCGTATCTAAACGGGCGGGATTGAGCTGCCGGGCAATGATTGAACACTGATCGAGATCTTTATCTTTCTTGCCCTCCCCGAGTCTTCTTTGTGCAACAATTAACTTATGGACAAAGAAGGCTTCAGGCAACGGCGCTCTTACCTTGAAACTTCCAAAATCAGCCATGAATGAAAAACCAAGCAGGAGGTCAACAAAAGGGAGGGGTGAAGCTGTGATATTCCATTTTCTGATTGACACAATCTGGTCATCTCTTCCGCCTTTCCGATGGGCTACGAATTCAACAGTGAAGTTTTCACGGGTAAACTTGCGAATGCCCGACTGCATAACTACAGGGATATAACCGAGATCAGTAATGACTTTTTCAAGGTCTACTTTTTTATCTCTGTCAGAAAGAGCAAACTTGACTGCAAAATCGATATCCATTGTGCGCAAAACATAATGAATGCCGAAAGCCTCCTGATAGAGAGGCATGACCCAGCTTCCGATCAGCAGGGACTCGTCAAAAAAATCGACCGAATATAGAGCCTGAAGAAGTTCTGTGACTTCTGACGGAAAAATGTTTTTATCCTGAAGCGATGTTTCCATGTCCCCTTTTTTTGCCGGTTTTAGTGAGTTTGTTCAGATAGACAATTTTCTTTTTGTAGGACTGTATTTCCTTCTCATACTTTTTCCTCAGTTCAAGCTTCTTAACTATTTCCTGCACTTCTTTATTCGGTATATGCTTGCTGATAACTTTTTCACCTTCGCGATATTTCAGGTAAGAGTATAAATATACTTTGCCCTTGTATCTCTTTTTCCGTTCGTTTATCGCGCCTTTAGGAAGTTTAATTACTGACTTTTCAAGGCTATCAAGCATCTCCTGACAACGGTTATATTCATCACGGAGCATCCCGCTTATGACCTTGTCATTTTCCACCACTTTCATGTTGTTATTATGCTTTTTGTGGTGGAAAAGAGCAAGAGGCCAGTCTTACAAAAATAGAAAAGACAAGGGGTCTGCCCTTGAAATTGTCCGCAAGAAAACTGTTCTAACATGGGAATCACTTGGCCCCGTAGAGTACGAAGAGCATTTGTAAATAAATGTTTTACCGCGACATGATGCCATCTCGTATCTGCCGCATCATTTGTAAGAGTAAAGGCGTGAGTCTTATGCAGCCATACGTGTAGCTTTAACACGCAGCGTTATATGTTCATGCGCCTGCAATATTTTAATGACTTCAAGGATATTATCAGCCCGCGGATTGCCTTGAGGGCCGAACATGCGATGAAGGCTTTTACTGGGTTTCCTGATTTTCTTTGCGAGCCCCTCAAAAGTAATGGTCGCGTTAATATAATCACGGAGGGCCGCTTTGCCTGCGTTAAGGTCTCCTGCCAACAATTCATTTACAGCCTCAATTAACATCTGCCTGCGAAATGAGTGTCAATTGTCGGAGCCTGACCCCAAGCTGTAAATATTGAAATGTAATAATTGCATACCTTTTAGTAATACTATATAATAATAAGTAGTTATAGTATTTGTCATTCCAACAAGCCCCGGTCAAGCCAACAGTAGGCCGGACAGAGCCGCCGGAATGACAATAATTTTATTTAGAGGAGGTTAACATGTCAGTAAAAACTTCTATTAATATACCCGATGATATTTTCAATGAGGCAAAAAAGCTGTCGGACAACTTTAGCTCTGTTGTAGCCGAAGCTCTTAAGGAATATCTGAGGAAAAAGAAAGTTGAAAAGGCGATGTCCAGTTTTGGAAAATGGGGGAAAAGAGACAAACGCAGCGTTGATATCGTTAGTGACATAAGAAAAGAAGACAGGCGGCGCTATGCAGACCGTAATCGTTGATACCGATATTGCCATTGACTATCTTCGCGGTGATCAATATGCCAATGAACTCTTGCTTTCGCTGTGGGACGGAAATACGGCATATTTGAGTATTCTTTCAGCCTATGAACTGTATGCAGGGATGAGAGACGATGAAGCAGAGGATACGGAGAATTTTATTGATGCCTGCAGCATTGAGCCTGTAGACATTGAAATCACCAAAAAGGCTGGAGATATCTACAGGCGTTACAGAAAAGAGGGAATAACCCTGACTTCCATTGACTGTCTTGTTAATGCAACCGCTGTTGTCAGAGGACATAAAATTGCCACGCGGAATAAAGACCATTATCCCGATAAAAAGATACTATTATCTTTGAAATAAATATAATCAGAGTAAGGAATAGGGACACCCATTAAAGGATATTTAGAAAGCCTCAATAAACATAACGAAACCTGTTCCGCCGTCGGATGAAACGGCTGGAACGTTCCTATCAATACTTCATATTTTCTTCATATATGGCGACTATATTTATGATATGGAAAGGAGACGATGATATGAAATGCTCAGAAGGCGGTTCAACATATAAGAAATACAGGGATGATCAGATTGCGTGGGCCTCGGCAGAGGACCTGCTGTTGATATTGGCGCAGGAATTGATCAGGGTGAAAAAGGAGACAGGCATGAACCTTTTCTGGGATGATGAAGAGGAACAGTTTTTGCGCGATTATATGGAAGACGCGGAAACGGCGGCAAAAAGCTGAGTCCGAGTTATTATTAAGGGAACAGTTTTTTCTGGTCTTCCCTTAACTGATCAAAGCTATCTTTCGGCAGATGAAACGTATCTTTAAAAACCCTGTTCACTACTGCAATTAACTGGCGGAACTTATAGGCATCGTGGTGGGAGTCTCCCCTTTGCTCGGACGTGTGCCAGCTTTCTTCATCGGAAATGCGAAGCTCTAAAGACAGGGTGTGCTGTTCGGTTTTTTTATCGAGCTGATGTCTCTTTGAGTATGCGGTTGTCCCTGGGATAATGATCTCGTTTGTTCCGGTCTTGCGGTGAATGGGCACACAAAAATTTATTTTGCACTGGAACTTTTTATGCCCCTGCGATGAGTGCGGGTTTTTTGCTGTATTGACACTAAGGGCCTTATAGAAGTTCCGCGCATGATCGAGCAATTCTTTTCCTTCAGGCATTTCATGCATGCCTTTGCTTTTGTAGAGGCTGATCATCAGACTTTTTACTGCTTCCACCATGCTCTCCGGCTCATCAAAAAGCGTCTGGGTTATAGACGAAGACAGCGTGTTTTCCTGCAGTATGACGCCTCTTTTCTGCAATGCATGAAAAAGCTTTAACGTGTCGTCCTTACTCTTCAGAATAAAAGTGATCGCAAGGATGTCCCTGATGTTATGGGCCTCTCCTTCCACGTCCTTACCCAGTTTGGTAAACATGCTTTCCGGGCTCTTTAACCTGGACTTGATCTCCACAATGTCAACCTCAATGCCGTCTCCGCTGTTGAACACGAGGCAGTTTTTATTCGTGTCTAACCCGACCGACTCCTGAAGCTTATGAAAAAAAGTGGAAATCTTGACAAAGGCCCTTTGCGCAGCTTCACTTTCCGGAAGATGCTTCGGATTCTGCCAGTTGTAATTGTATAAGTCATTCAGGTTTTGTCCCTGTATTTCCAGGAACAACCCTAATTGGGCATAGTCGTTTACATCCTGGCTGTCCTCTTCTATTGATTTAATCAGATGGGCCATCTTGAGAATGGAGCAGGCTGTCTTCTGCCATTGGGCCGGGATATTCATGTCTTCTCCTTTATAACCATAAAAGACATGGGGGTACTTTTGTGATGAGGCCAGGAGAAAGAGATTCCGGGCGTCTTCCCTGATTATCTCCCGGAACTCCCGATTGTTCAATATCGATTCTATATCACCGATGCTTTGGAGACAATTCAGGTAAAGTCCATAATTCCCGGAATTCAATGATTCGAGTTTTTCCAGATGATTTCTTAAAAAAGGGAACATGGAATTAATAACGTACTTGTACACCTGTTCGACATACTTCAGCGCCCTGGTTTTTTCACTCTCAGGCAGCTCATATTTTCCTAATGTATCAAACCCGCGGTTGCCCATCATTTTAGCGGCCTGTCTGAGGGCGGTTTCGTAATTCTCAGTCCCCAATAACAGATACGGGGTCATCTCGCCTCTATCCAGGACAGAGCCGAAAATTTCATGATGGAGTTCCTGGCTTGATGCTTTATCTTTCATTTTTCACATCATCCTTATGATTATGATAATGTAGTCATGATATCCTATATCGGCAATGAATTAATAGCGAAAACCCTGCCAGCCCGTCCGGTCTTCCGTGCTTATTCACTTTTTTGCACTTCTGTTCTTTGGCGCTTATATTGGATATAATATTTTAAAGGAAGCAGTATCGAAATTATAAAAAATGTCAAAGATAAATCATCTGGAAATATACAAACGTCTTAACAAATCAAATTGCCGCGACTGCGGGATACCTACATGCATGGCCTTTGCCCTCTCAGTTGTACACGGCGACAAAAGTATCGAAGACTGCCCGCATTTCGATAAAGAAGCTGCAAGGGAGCTTGACGGGCAGATTTTCAGGAGAGACCGGGATAAAGACTTTGAAGCTACAATAGGGCCGCTCAAACATGCTATATCGGAAGTAGATTTCAGCGCTGTGGCAGAGGGTCTGGGGGCGGAGCTAGTCAATGACCGGCTGCGCATTAACTGCCTCGGCAAGGATTTTTTTATCGACAACAAGGGTAATATAGAATCCGTATGTCACATTCATATGTGGATAATGATGCCGCTGCTTAAATATATCAAAACGGCTGGAAACGCCGGCTTCTCAGGCAGGTGGATTTCTTTTGAAGAATTGAAGAAGGGCGCGGCCATGTCCCGGTATTTCAACTGGAGATGCGAGAAACCGCTGCATCAGCTTGCCGAATCCCATACAGATATATTTTTTGATTTGCTTAACATCTTCGGCAGTAAAAATGTAGAAGGCTTTTCTGCCGACTACGCGCGGGTTATTCATCCGCTTCCAAAGGTGCCGTTTCTCATCCTATACTGGAAGCCGGAAGATCACTTCGAGTCCAATCTCAAGCTCCTTTTTGATAGTACCGCCGATACATATCTTGATACCCACTCAATCTATGTACTCGGAAGGGGCATTGTAGAAATGTTCAAGAAGATACTCTCAAGGCACGATGAACTCATGCCTGCGCTTTTGGCTCTGTAGAATGACTTCCTCAGCCCACTCCTTAACCCAAACAATGCAGACATTGAAAAATAATTTGTTTAACTCGATAAATTTATTATCGCATCTTCTGGGTTAAATATTATATATTAGAGCACATTCTTGTTTTGATTATCCTGAAATATTCTTTAAAAGAGGTGGGTATGAATAAATCAATCGTTAACTCTTTTATTTTAACAATACATTTATTAGTTGCCGGGATGTTATTGCTGAATCCGCAGTTATCGTATTCTGCGACAATAGATCCATCGTTTAAGTTTTCAACAATAGAGACGGAGCATTTTGTCATTCATTTTCACCAGGGACTCGAGGAGATTGCCGATAAAACGGCGTCTATTTCAGAAGACATGCATAATAAATTGTCTTCTGCCTTCCAGTGGTCTCCGGATGAAAAAACTCAAATTGTGTTGCTTGACAACATGGATTTTGCCAACGGCATGGCGACAGTCCTGCCATATAATGCAATGTATATATTTGTAGTGCCCCCGCTTCCTGATATGACCATAGGAGAATACGACAACTGGCTTGAACTTGTATTGCTGCATGAATATTCCCATATACTTACCATGGATCCTGTAAACGGTTATTCTACGGTGATGAGAAGCATTTTTGGCAAGACCCTGCCGGGATACGATCCGTTGTCAATTATATTATTTCTGGCAACCGCCCCGCCGAATGTCTTTATGCCGGACTGGTGGCTTGAGGGGATTGCTACGTGGGCAGAGACGGACCTGACTTCATCGGGAAGGGGACGAAGCTCCTATGTTGAAATGATTTTCCGAATGGCTGTCCTGGAAGACAGATTACCACGTGTTGACGAGCTCAACGGAGACGTCCCTGACTGGCCGGCCGGGAACGTTCCGTATATTTACGGCATGCTGCTTGAGAAATATATCGCCGGGATAAAAAGCAAAGAAACACTTGGCGATCTCAATATATCACATTCATCGAGGTTCCCTTTCTTTATAAGCGCGCCTCCTGAGAGATTGACGGGACTGAATTATGCGGAACTGTACAGAGACATGATAAGTAAATTGAAGACAGAACAGAATGAAAAGATTAAACTGCTTAATACACAGCCTGTAACAAAATATCAAAAACTTCCTATCAAAGGGGAGAACATAACCAATCCCCGTATCTCGCCCGGGGGAAAGTATATTGCCGTGAACAGGCGTGATCCTCACTCTCATGAAGAAATTGTAATCCTTGATGCCGGGACTTTTGAAGAGCTTTCGACTGTAAGAAGATTCCCCTCGGACCACAGCCTTTCCTGGTCTCCTGACGGCAAGAAACTGTATTTCACACAGGCTGAATTAAAAAACAGCTATAACTTATACCAGGACATTTATTCATTTAATCTTGACGATCATTCGGTAAAAAGGATTACAAAAAATATAAGGGCCAAAGATGTCGATGTCTCACCCGATGGGAAAAGGACAGTCTTTATAAAGATCGGGACGGGGAAACAGAATATTGCTTTTTTGGAAAATGACTCTGCAAAGATCGAGGTAATTACTGATCTTAAAGACGTTGCCTTATCATCTCCGCGATGGTCGCCGGACGGACAATATATTGTATTTTCGAGGCACAATAATTCAGGTCAAACATCTATTGAGTTGCTTAACGCGGCCTCAAAGACCATAGAGACATTGATTGTTACAGACTACGATAATATCTATCCCGTATGGTCTCCTGACGGAAAGTATATAATTTATACATCTGAGAGAACAGGCGTTTATAACCTGTTTGCATATTCCCTTACCGATAAAGAGATTTATCAGATCACTCATGTACTTGGGGGCGCATTCCAGCCGGAGGTATCGGCGGCAAATAGAAAAATGTTCTTCTCCGGCTACAGTTCAAAAGGCTTCTATATTGCAGAAATGCCATATGACCCTTTGCAATGGTCCTCAACGTTATTAAGCCCGAGGATAGCACCGTCGTGGCAGCGTCCGGTTATTAAGCAGGCAGCAGGAGACCAGGGTGAGCAGGAAGAAGCGCTTTCGGAAGAAATGCCTGCCAGTAAAAAATACTGTCCCCTGAAGACCCTGACGCCGAAATTCTGGCTGCCCACCCTTACATTTGATGATAAGGGAGTTGTATTCGGGGCCTTCACAGCAGGGCAGGACGTGCTCGGATATCATACTTATGTGATGCAGGGCGGATTAGGGGTCAGCGGCCGGGGATATTACGATATTGATTATGTCTATGACAGGTGGTATCCCACCTTGTTCCTGAGATCATATTCTGTTCCGGTCGGCTATTCGGAACTTTTTTCCGATGATGATAATTACTATGAAAGACAGAGAGGTCTTACCGCGGGACTCAGTCTTCCCCTTTACAGTACGCTTGAATCAAAATTGAGTCTTATAGCCGGATATAATTCTAAAAAGTTGAGTCATCTAACGGGCATAAAGAACAGGACCATTGACGGTCTTCAAGTATATGAAGGCAGGAGAGATAATGTATTCGTCGGCCTGGGATACGTGGATGCATTGAAATATCCATACTCAATCAGCAGGGAAGAGGGAAGGAATATTTCTTTTATCTACAGAGATTACAATGAAAGACTGGGAGGCGGCCTGAACCAGAATGAATGCGCCATTGACTATGATGAGTACATTGGTTTGAAAAGGCATCACGTCCTTTATCTCAACCTGAAAGGAGCCTGGTCGGACGGAGACCTTATTGCTCAGCAGGCTTATCAGATCGGCGGGATTCCCTCTGACCTGAATGTATATTCAATCAGGGGTTTTTCTCCAGGTTTCGAGACAGGGAAACATGTAATAAAAGGCTCATTGGAATATAGGCTCCCTATCAAATACATTTTCAGGGGCTGGAACACTAAACCCTTTTTCTGGGACAGGGTGCACCTGGCTGCATTTGCGGATGCGGGTAATGTCTGGGGTTTTAATAAGGGATTTGACCTTCGGGATTTTTCAGCAGGCATCGGGGTAGAAACACGGATGGACATGGTGCTGGGTTATAAATTAAAGATCACTCCTGCTATGGGTATTGCGCGGGGAGTTACCGATAACGGCGAAACACAAGTATATTTAACAATATATACCGAACTGTAATTATTGAATATTGTGATAGATAATATCTATAATCATACACTCGGCTAAATAGAAAAGGGCGAGGAGCCGCCTCGCCCCTATATTCTCAAGAAATTAATAATACCAGGAGATATTTATGATCAAAGTAGGCATTATCGGCGGTTCCGGACTTGATGACCCCGATATTTTAAAGGATGCAAAAGAAATTTCTATCGAAACACCGTATGGTTCACCAACTTCTATGCTTACATGCGGTTCTATTGAAGGTGTTGATGTGGTCATCATTGCAAGGCATGGGAAAGACCATTCCATTTATCCCAGCAAAGTAAATTTCAGGGCTAATATATGGGCACTGAAAGAACAGGGCTGTACACATATCCTGGCTTCCACAGCAGTCGGGTCATTGCGGCAAGAGATAGCCCCCGGCCATCTTGTATTTCCCAATCAGTTTATTGATCACACGAGGAAGCGGGAGACAACTTTTTTCGTTGAAAAAGAAGTAGTGCATACCTCGATGGCAGACCCTTTTTGTTCAAAACTGATAGATCTGCTTTCTTTATCAGCGGAACAAATGGGAGCGCCTTATCATAAGAATAAGACGGTGATTACCATTGAAGGTCCCAGATTTTCCACAAAGGCTGAAAGCCATATGTTCAGAAGCTGGAATGCAGATGTCATTAATATGAGTACGGTCCCTGAAGTCGTTCTGGCAAGGGAGAAAAAGATGCACTATGCTGCAATTGCAATGTCTACCGATTATGATTGCTGGCATGAAGAAGAGGAGCCTGTTACCTGGGAGATGATTGTGAGAGTTATGAAAAAAAATTCGGATAATGTGATTAAATTATTTCTGGATGTAATTCCGAAAATCAAACAGTATGAGGATGTCTGTATAAAATAAAAAGTTAAAGAGCAAATAAATCAAGCAAAGGAGATTTTACCATGCCTATTAAATCCAAAATTAGAACAATACCGGACCATCCCAAAAAAGGAATTATGTTCAGGGACATAACCACCCTTATCAAGGACCCTGTTGGGTTTAGACTGGTCATCGACAATTTTACCCAGAGATATGTATCAGACAAGATTGATTTTGATCTCATAGTCGGAATAGAAGCAAGGGGTTTTATTATAGGAGGCGCGCTTTCATATACTCTCGGTAGAGGTTTTGTGCCTATCAGGAAAATCGGCAAACTTCCTGCAGAAGTTGAGCGCTATGAATATGAACTTGAGTACGGCACTGATACAGTAGAGATTCACAAGGATGCGATAGAAAAAGGTATGAAAGTTCTTCTCGTAGACGATCTTCTCGCCACAGGCGGTACGGCGGCGGCAGCAGCAGCTTTAATTGAAAAGCTTGGGGGGGAGGTAGCAGAGATGGCCTTTATCGTCAATCTTCCGGATGTAGGAGGAGAGAAGAAGTTAAAGGACAAGGGATATAACGTCTATTGTTTGACGGAATTTGAGGGGGATTAAACGGAAAGCAGAGATGTGTGATGTGTAAGGGGGAAAGACTTTTCTTTACGCATCACACATTATTCGTTTGAAAGCTTCTGTGTGATCCTCCATGAATTTTTTTAAAACCCGCTGTATTACTCAATTCCATAAAAGCGACAAATTATGTCATTGCAGACAATAAATGTCGTACTCATCAACACGTTGCCATTTTTTGCGCATTCATGTAGTTCAAAATTCCTTCGGGATCGCATCCTATACACATATCAATACCCTGTATAATTTGCATATCCTCACAAAGCATATAAGCTTTCCTGAGTTCAACATCTTTCACTCTTTCAATTACCAGTTTTTTCGGTCTGAGATAGACCTGTCCACAGCCTATGCAAACCCAGATAAAATTATACTTTGCGGCTTCCAGGCAAGTATCACAAACATAAATTTTGACGCCCGGCATTACTTCGGTATGAATTGAAGTATATTCATGTTTGCAAATAGTGCACTGTTCATGTTTTGTTTTAAGCTCTAACATTAGTATCTCCTTTTGTTGAAGTTACGACCATTAAAAAATATTTTCACCTCCTTTGCAAAAAATTGCTTTATTTCTAACTTATATTCATGCAACTTTTATGCCAAGGTGTTTGTTAAAGTCTAAAAGTGATAACAAAACTAACCCGATTGAGTGGAAAGAATATTACGAGATATTACAAGAAGTTGGGTATGCTCTTAATAAATTGTTTTGCAGGTAAAGCATAATGATAATAAACGGGTTTGGTGGAACAGAGTGATTTTACCGATTACAGTCAATTTATTGGCAGTCTTTAATCTGAGGAATTCAGCCTTTTTTATCTTTTGTATCATAAATTCCTTCAAAACAACCGGCCGGACATCCCCTGCAATGGGAGGCCAAAGAAAGTTGATCGTTACATTCAGGAGTCTTGCGGCAGTTCCTGATATGTGTCTTGTTTTCACCGGTTGCCCTTTGCCACCAATTAAACTTTTCTCCGTATTTTATTTCTTAGATGAGAAGGGCATTTTTTGCAAGGTATTATAAAGGAGATTTATCACAGGGAATTAAAACAGATTGTCGGCGCAGAAATGGTTGTTTAAAATATGGCTTTAGTTAACCAGTTTCCATGGGCGCTGCAATTACTGATAACCGTAAGAACCCCTTCATTTACATTATTAAAGCGCACGGTATTTGAAGGATGCATCTTCGCGCAATTAAAACTTATTCTTGAGATACATTTTTTGTTAATAAAGGGGTCGTTGTAATATAAATCAATAAATGATATGTGGTCATCAACATCCATTTCATGATCTATCTCGCCGACCTTTACGTGCACATCAATATATCCAGCTTCCTTCATGATTTTTATTACGGGGATGTGTTTCTTTTCAAATTCAGAAAGTTCAGCAAAGTTGTCAGGTCGTTTTATTGCATCAGGGGCCTTTTCAAAACTCTCAATTGTTGAGCTGCAAACAGGGCAGTTTATAGGCGCGTGGTCAAACGAAATATGATGACACACTTTGCAAATATATAACTTTATTATTTGTCCGCTGGTTTTAAATCCCTTGATCTGTTCCCACCTGAGAGAACTTACAAAATCCAGATACTGTTTGGGCGGGTTTAAAATTTCCACACCTATGGCATCATATGTATTATCATTCTTCACTATCCTGCGGACTTTCACGGGAAGCTTAACGAAATCATCTTTAAGGGGGATGCTAAGGTCAAATTTTGCCCTTAAGGGTGGACATGTTGTTGTGTTAACCAGCATACCGTTTTCTGAAAGGTCAGCTACAGATCCGGAGTTTACTTTATCACTCCAGAAAAATTCCGCCTTCAGATTTGCCGGTATTCTTTCAACAGTTCTTTTTTTCATGACTCATAAAAAGTATTTCGAAACTGTCAACAAAAGTGATAGATTATCCCTTCTCGGCCACAACTTAAAAAACGATATGCTTTTTATTATATAGTAATAAAATAAGAAATCAAGATGCTCATAGATAATATTAATATTTTATATTGACGGAGTTGCGCAATTTTGCAACGTAAATTTCATAAATATTATGGATAATCCGATAAAGCCAACCCCTTTGTCTTTAAATATCTTTCCGGATTTTCAGATATGGCCTTCAATACGAGTTCTTTTTTATATGAGCTCATCTGAATCAGCCTCTCTGCCGACTCTTTGATTGTCACTGAGCCGCCGAGGAGTTTATTCTCCTTATTGCGAATTCCATGGGCAGCGGGTATAACTTCAGAAGTGTTTACTGTATCTGAGACTATGATAATCCTCTCAGGATTCTTCACTGAAAAAATAAGATCAATTATTTTTGTATCAAGATGGAAAGGATCGGCTATGACTTCGATATAAATCTCTTTGTTCATTAAGCCGAAGCCTGCAATACCAGGTTCCCGGTGGTGAATTCCGCGCATTGCGTTGAAGATGTGAGTGATTCCGCGGGCGCCCGCATGAAAGCCTGCTTCAGCCTCGGAATACGAGGCATCTGAATGCCCCATACTTGCAATGATTCCTGAATCAGATATATTTTTTATAACATTAACTGCCCCTTCCAGCTCCGGGGCAATAGTTATTATTTTTACAATGTCCTTGAAACCATCGATAAGATTTTTTAAGTTATACTCATTTGCTTCAATCAATGAGCCTGAATCGAGCGCTCCGCATTTGGCCGGATTCAGAAATGGGCCTTCGAGATGGATGCCGATAATCTTTGCTTCCGGTTTTTGGTTTATGAGGGCGAGCGGCCGCTCGCCCCTACGAGTTTGCTGTACTATAGCCCTCTTAATCGCAAGCATATTGTCATGCATTGTATCGATGGAGGAAGGATATACTGTGGGCATAATTTCTGAAACACCATGGTTGCCATGTATTTCTGCGATGTGTAATATATCGTCCTCTGAAGTTGTCCGTGTGTCAAAGCCGCCAATGCCATGGGTATGAATATCGATGATTTTCATGCTCGTATCTTAACATAGAGATTAGCAAAGCTACAGAACAATAGTGCAAGCGTAGGGGCGGGGTTTCCCCGCCCAAATGCGCTGCATCTGTGCAGATGCACAAACTTATATACATCCGTGCGGTCTGGGAAGCCCCGCTACCTTATAAGCCCCTCTTACAAGGCCGCAGGGAAAGAGATTGCACAAATCCTTATAAGAAAGACCGCAGTCTTTTACTACCTTGACTATCTCAGGTCCTCTCTCATATTTAAGATAGTGCTCTCTTACGTACATGATGACCTTCCAGTGGTCCGCGGTCAGGCCATCGGCTATTTTGTTGTCTTTTGCCAACATTTCAGCGATATCTATTGACCAGAAGTCGATGTCATTCAGGAAGTCCTCACAATGAAATGTTTCCTTGTTGTCTGCTTTGATATTAGTTGTTTCCATATTTTTCCCCTTCTTAAAGTTATATAGAACATTAGCATCTTTCGACGTGTTTAATTACTGCTTTGCACTGGAAGATACTTCCTTTTCAGCATACTTTTTCTTGTTCTCTGCAACTACGTCTTCAATAACCAGTGCGTTTGCCACAAGGTTTACAAGCTGTGTCACTTCCATCCCCAGCTTATAGTGCCCTATGAGATCGGTCAGCCCGTCTACACAATTGTGGCAGGATGTAACAACAGTTTTAGTACCTGTTGCAGTGAGCTGATCCGCTTTAATCCTGGCCGATTTTAGACGCTGCGGCCTGTATTCAGCCATTGACATGGCCCCGCCTCCGCCGGTGCAGCAGTAGTTTTCAGCGCGGTTCGGGTACATTTCCCGGAAGTCTTCGACTACAAGGCTGAGCAGTTCGCGCGGCTCTTCAGTCAAGCCGCAGCTCCTTGCATTGTTGCAGGAGTCGTGGAATGTATAGCTTCCGGGATTTTTTGACTTGTCGACTTTTATCTTTCCCTCTTTGATGTATCTAAGCATCGTGATGACAGAGCTTTCCGCTTCAAACGTAATATCTTTCTTGGCCCAGTTGGGGCCTTCACAGCGGGTTGAACGGTAACCATGGCCGCACTCGGATATGACGAGTTTTTTCCCATTGAGCTCTTCAACCTTATCATACACGCGGCCTGCTACGGCTCCGCCCAGCTCATCGTCGCCGTTGAACAGTCCGAAATTTGTCATATCCCATCCCTCACTCGGCATGGTATAGTCTTCTCCTGCTGCGTAGAATATCTTCGCAGCGTCCAGGATTGATCTTGGATCATGCTTCACTTCACGGGGATTGATAACATAGACGATATTTGAATCAGACTTGTCAATCGGGATCTTCGCGGTCGGGTCTTCCATCTCCCCCTGGAGCTCCTCTTCCTGCCATTCGATTGTCTCGATGTAATCTTCCTTCAGGACGCCCATCTGGTTTCCGATTTCCCATTGCTCCTTGGCCACGTATTCAACGCCCTCGGGCATAATCCCGACGTAACAGAGAAGTCCGCGGGCCATGCGGTTAAATGTGGCAAGGTCAACGCCCATCGGACAATTGATAGTGCATCTACGGCAATTCGTGCATTTCCCGAACACGATGTCCTTCAGCTCCTGCAGTTCCTCATCGGTGTATACGCTTCCGGCCTTCACCCACTTGGGAAATATCTTCCCTGTCCAGTCGTAATGGCGCTTAAAGAGTTTTCTGATTTTGTCAGCCTTATATGCCGGGGCAAAGGTCGGGTCCCCCGGGTTCGCGAGGACGTAGTGGCAGGAATCCGTGCACATCCCGCAATGAACGCATACGGTCAGTGAGCCCACCATCTGGCGGGTCAGCTTCTGGCCCATCCTGTCTATTACTTTTTGAGCTTTATATGATCTTTCATTTTTTGTGCTGCTCATGTAAACCTCCTTTATTTTTTAGCTATCAGCTTTCAGCGGTCAGCTTTTTTTCTGACAGTTTAACGTTATTTATTTACTCACCTGATAAGCAGGTTTTCTTCTGATAGGGTATACGCCCCTGCGTCCGAAATGCCTTCCCAGGTATGTCCGGGTAAACGGGTAATAGAGATAGTGAGAGATTTTGCTGAACGGAACATACATAAGGAAGAACGCGGTCAGGAGGAAATAAGTCAACAGGATTCCCTCTCCCGCTGAAACGTTATTTGGAGCTGCCATGAATGCGAATGCGAACCAGGACGTCAGAAGAACGAGTGAGAAATGATCGTCCGAGGAGCTTATTGCGCGAATATATGGATTTGAAATCCTGCGTACAATTCTCATAACTCCCACAATAAATGCTGCTCCAACAAGAACCTGAATGACTGAGACAAACGCTGAAGACGTTAAAAGTCCCGAACCGTAAGGGATAATGAAAGAGAGTGTGATAGCGGCGACAACTCCTAAATGGAACATGACAAATTGAGCGTACATGAACGGCTTTGAACGGGTGCTTTCCATAGCCCAGGGCATAGCGATATTTGCAAGAGAATACCGTGCGCCTTTTTTCGGATTGGTATCTCCCAGGCCGGTTGCGGGCTGGCGCTCCTTTCCAAGAGGCCATTTCATAAACCATCTGATCCTGAGGAAATAAACTGTTGCCATTAGTAAAAGGGCAACTTCCTGAAGTGTGTGTTCGGAAAAATGTAATAAGCTACTCATTGTATCTCCTTTCTTATGCTGCCTTTTTGATCAGGTTCTGAAGCGTCGGCGCCAGAACTTTGTATTCTCTGTTATCATTTGCACAAATGACGACATCTTTAATATCCGATCCTTTGCTAAGATAATCTGCAATCGTGTCGATGGTGATTTTCGCGCTCACATCAATGGGAACTCCGTAAAACCCCGCGCCCATGGGAGGGAAGGCGATGCTTTCGATGCCGTTTGCTTCCGCGGCCTTGAGGACATTAACAATCGTGGCCTTCAATTTCTGCTCCGTATTCTCCTCCTGGAATTTAGGGCCGCATGCATGAATGATGTGTTTGGCCTTCATGTTTCCTGCAGTTGTGACTACCACCTCGGTGATTTTCAGCGGACCGAGATTTTCAAGCTCTTTGCGGATTGAAGGTCCTCCTCTGAGTGCAATCGCGTTTCCGAATCCGGAACCGAGCTTCAGATCATTGCGTGCGTAGAATACGAAGGAGTCGATCTCCGTGTCGGTGACATCCGCTTTGATCAAGCTCAATGTGCTGTTTTTGATTTGTTTTTTCTCCACCATATACATCCTCCTTTCTAATGGTTTAGCTGTAATCTGTCAGCTTTTTAATATTGAGTTTTGTTTAATGAGAGTCAGAATATTAGTGGAGTATTTAGCAAGTCAGATGCCAATTCTTTTAATGATCATTTTATGCAGGAAAATCAACGGAATAAGAGTGGAGGCCCCGTATTGTTTTTATGCAATAATTCTTTACGGGCATCGGAGGGAATGTGCTAATGCCTTATAAGGACACATTTTTTAGCGTGCAATAATTATTGCTGTTGAAAGAAATATTGCAGGTGTTAATTGATAATCGGGATTATTAACATCAAAATAATATCTCAGAGAAATCAAGAATAACTAAGAGGCATACGAGTGATCTTTGAACTATTAATGAAGGTGTTTACGAGGTTTTGCTTTTCTTCTTCAACCGCTGGTTGAGCGCCTGCCGTGTAATGCCGAGCAGAGAAGCCGCGCTGCCCTGGTTGTCATCACAGCATTTCATGGCTTCGGATATTATATGGTCTTCCATTTCTTTTAACGTCGGGAAGTGGCCGAAGATATTTTTTATGGATGATGAATCTTCTTCCGGGGACAAGAGTTCGGATTGCGGAAGTGAACGCCTTTGCTTTATGAACCCTTTGAAACTGTCAAGAGACAGCTTCCCCAATTTATGCTGTGCAACGGCATCATGGACCATTGCCTGAAGCTCACGAATATTTCCGGGAAAGTGATAGTTGGAGAGCAGTGTAACAAGTTCAGGAGAAAGCGCAGGCTTCTTTTTATTCATGCTTGTTGACGCCTCCTCAAGGAAGTGGTCAAGCAGCAAAGGAATATCCTGAAGGCGTTCACGGAGAGGCGGAATATGAATATGATGCGCACAGAGCCGGTAATATAAGTCATTGCGGAACTCACCTTTATCTATCTGCTTCTGTATGTCTTGATTGGAACAGGCGATAATGCGTGCATTACTTTTTCCGGGTACATCAGACCCAAGGGGATAATAAATACCTTCCTCTAATAAACGCAAAAGTTTTACCTGCGACGATTTACTTAAGTCGCCTATCTCATCCAGTAAAAGGGTGCCTCCCGATGCGCATTCAATCAACCCCTCTCTGCCCTTGTCCGCTCCTGTGAAAGCGCCCTTTCTATGACCGAACAGCGTATCAGAAAACATGGTATCATCCAGACCGGCAACATTCACTGCAATATGTTCACCTTCCAGCCCGCTTGCCAGATGTACCGACCTGGCTATCAGCTCTTTGCCTACGCCGGTTTCTCCGGTTATAAAAACCGGCTTTCGGGATTTTGCTACTGCCTCAATATATTGAAAGATGGCCCGCATCTTCTTGCTTCTCGTAATGATCGGTGAGAACGCGGCTTCATTCTCCAGTTCACCGGTCAGGAGATGCTTCTTGAGAGAGGTTATCTCACTTTCCAACTGCTTACGTTCGGTAATGTCTCTGACGATGTGGATTACCCCTATCAGCTCTTTCTTGCCATTAAATTGGGGCATGGCCCTTATTTCAAGGAATTTATTTAAATGGGGCTCGTATGTTTCAAAGGCAACCGGCTTCTCGGTTCTAAGGCACTCGCAGCTTGGGCAACCTTTAGGCGGAGAGATCTCTCCGTGGTAATGAAGATAACATTTTGCTGTTTTGGTTTTTAAGAAAGTCAGTCCGAGTATTTTTTCTGCTGCCTTATTGGCATGTATGATATTGAAGTCTTTGTCGTGAACGGTGATCATGTCGGTAATGTTATTAAAGGTGTCTTCCCAGCTGTATATTGACTGAAAGATCAGCTCGTCCGATCGCGAATACTCTTTTTCCATATCGGAAACAAGCTGCCGCATTTCTTCCAGTTCCTTTATAAGCTGTTCTTTTGTTTTTTCATTATCATTCATAGCGCGCCGCTCAGACTTAAGTATAACCCATTGCCCTCCCCGGATAAAAGATCATGTAAAATCGCTGGGAGGGCCAAATAATATTTGTAACCCGGGCCTATAATGTTAAAATACCGTGGTTATGAAAGAACAAATTAATTTAGGCAAGTGGACAGAAGAGAGCTTAAGCCTTCTTCTAAAAGAAGCATCGGGAATAAGTAGTCCCGGCGAACAAATAACCTTTCTTTCAAGACACTTCCTCAATACAGGATATAAAGAATCTACATTAATTGGAGATGCAAACAGCCTGGAGGTATTTGTCATCAATCTTGAGGCTGTTGACTGCTTCACGTTTCTTGATTACATCGAGGCAATGAGACTTTCAAATTCTTTTATCGAATTCAGGGAGAATCTTAAGAAGGTGAGATACCAATCCGGTCTGATTGCCTATGAAAACAGGAATCATTTCTTTACCGACTGGCGGGAATTTAATTGCGGTATGGTCGAAGACGTAACAGAGAAGATCAGTTCCGGCAAAAGCCAAAAGGTAGTCAAACGGTTAAACAAGAAAAGCGACGGTACATGTTTTCTCACCGGTGTTCCCGTCAAAGAACGTGAGGTTGTCTATATCCCTTCAGATGCGGTTGATGATGCAGTGATTGAAAATCTGAGTACAGGTGATTATATCGGGATATATTCAGAAATAGAAGGACTGGATGTATCACATGCCGGTATTGTTATCAAGGAGCGGGATACCGTTAAATTGAGACACGCCTCATCATTGCAAAAGCACAGGCAAGTTGTTGATGAGGATTTGTCAGAATATTTAAAGGCTAAGCCGGGGATAGTTGTCTTGCGGGCGAAATAAATAAGTGGTCTTGAACTGTGATTCGTCTGATTGAATGATTAGCAGGATTAAAGAAAAAAACAAAAATCATAGTTAATCAATGAATCAGTGTAATCATAGTTCAAAACTTTTAAATCTGCCACGGGTAAGAATAAAATTTATTTTTCGGCTCGCCGTATAAGCTTACGACGTTGTAACTGCGTATCCCGTATTTCCCTTTGAAATAGTTTATGGATGAAGGATTAAACTGCTCGAAATTCAATTTAACCTCAATGGGCAGGACCGCATTCCTGATCTTCAGGATAAAATCTATCTCCCTTTTATCCATAGTCCTCCAGTAAAAAACCGAATCTTTGCCGTGCTTCTTTACAAGCTCGACAAATATGCCGGTTTCAAATACATTGCCGATAAGCTCTTTCTGCAAGCCCTTTAACCACAGCATCTGCATCAGCCCCGTATCATAGAAATATATTTTGGGAAGCTTAAAAAGCTCAGACCGTATATTTTTACTGAAGGGTCTGAGGAGCTTGATGATATAGGTGTTCTCCATGATAAAGAGGTATCGCTCTATGGTCTGTTTTGCTATCCTCGTAGTATTTGACAACTCTGCAACATTCAGCAAATTACTGCTGTGCGATGCAAGTGTCTCGAGCAGTTTGTTAAATTTATCAATATCTTTTATGCTGGCTAAATCCCTGATGTCCTTTTTAACATACGTGTCAATAATCTGCTGCAGGTATTTTTCTTTTTTATCAACCTCCGGCGTAAGGACGATCTTCGGATAACCGCCGTAGAGGACGTATTCTTTAAACAAACGCTTTAGTTCTTCAATCTTTTTCTGGGTGTATGATTTTTTCTCCTCAAAGGGAATTTGTTTGAACGTTAAAAACTCTTTAAAAGACAGGTTGAAGATTTCAAAGTTTACCGTCCTGCCCACAAGGGAATCTTTAAATTTGTCCTTGATTGCAAAGCTGGATGACCCTGATACGATAAGCTTAAGGTTTTTATGATGGTCCGCAATCAGCTTCAGAAATGAAGAAGGGTTGGACAAATACTGGATTTCATCAATGAACACAAAGGTCTTTTTTTTGGGCAAGCTCCTCAGACCTTCCTCTTCAAGAAGCTTTATAAACTCGTCCGTGCCCGAATCCAAAATTTTCACAAAGCGGGAGTCCTCAAGGTCAATATAATAAGTAACCTCGCCTTTGGCTTTTAATCGATCTCTCAGGAGATAGAGGATGGATGTCTTGCCGACCTGCCGCGCTCCGTGCAGGACGATGATGTCGTCCGTTTTCAAATATTTGCCGATTTCATCGACGACATCTCTTTTATAGATCGTATTCATCGAGGTATAGGCTTTAATTTATATCATATTTAAAGCAAAGTCAACTTTACTTTATATTAGTATAGAAAACCGCGACGCTTCCCTTTTTTCTTTGCACAACAGTTACCCTTTCTGTTAGACTCTTGTAATTTATAAATTGTATGGGGCGAGTATGCAGACATTCCAAATCCTTCACATCTCTGACCTTCATATCAGCACAGGTAATAAATTTGACCGCTCTGTTGTTCTTGATCCCTTTCTTGAGAGGATCAAGAAGGACCTTAGCAAAGGGTTCAATCCGGAAATAGTTATTGTTACCGGAGATATAGCATATTCAGGTTTGAAGGCCGAGTATGAACCGGCAAAGGGTTTCTTTGATGACCTCCTCGATGCTCTGAAACTCCGGCCCGAGCGATTGTTCATTGTACCCGGCAATCATGACGTAAACAGAAAAAAATACAGGCCCGGTGATATTCCATCCTACAGAAACATGACTGACCTCAATAAGGAACTTGAAGACTACAGTGCCGATCTTTTGAAAGGGATGGAGGATTACTTCAATTTTATTAAGACAAATTATCCGCATTTAGAGGTCAAGTACGACAGCCTCATTCCGTTTGTTTCGTCCTACGATTCAGAGGCCGGCAAACATATCGGACTTGTAGGGTTGAATTCCGCGTGGATGTGCAGAAAATCCCCTGATAGAAACGAGATAGCAATCGGCGAATATCAGATTAAGAATGCCCTGAAAGAATTGGATGCAATAGGAAAGCATGACCTTGTGATTAACATATTCCATCATCCATTAGACTGGTTATGGGCTGTTGACAGAAAGATATGCAAACGGTATCTCACCACATCAATTACGCTTTCAGGACATATACATGATGCTGAAGCACGGTGCGGCAAGGACCTGGATTGTGAAATCTGCGAATTTCATGCCGGGGCATCTTATGAGGGAAGCGAATTGCCTGCTTATAACAGCTATCAATATATCAAGATTGATTTCGATGCTCAGAAAATCAGGCTTGATTTCAGGAAATACGACATTGCAAAACGGGAGTGGGTGCTTGCAGGGGAGAAGGGAGATGACGGGTCGGAGACTTTTGACATCCCCTGGAAGGGCACGAAAGAAACAGCGGTGCCTTTAGACATCCCTGAGATTCCTGAATCTTACAAAGAATGGCTTAGCGACCGCTGCGGAAGGATGGACATAGAAAAGCTCGCAGAGAAGGAGAGGGTCATAAAGGTCAGCCTGCCGGAGATATTTGTTCCCCTTTATGCCTATCCAACCGGAAGTCTTGCAGAGGAAAAAGAAGCCAAAAGGTCAGAGGCACGAAAAGTAAGGGAATTTGATCATCTTGATGAAAAGAGGACCCGTGTTGACATAGAAGACCTTGTCGCAAAGAACGAGCATTTGTTGATAGAGGGAGAGCCGGGGTCAGGGAAAACAACACTCCTTAAACACCTCGCCTTTACCATAATCAGAGAGATAAACGAAAAAGGGCTTAACGATTTTCTTCCTGTGCTTATCTACCTGAAAGACCTTAAGACATTCTTTGAGATGAATAAATCATGCGCTGCATCGTCATCCACTGCGGAAGCAGTCCTTGGTTATTATTGCAGGGACAACGGACTTGATCTTAAAACCATAAAACATTACTGCAGGGCAAAAAAGACATTGTTCCTCCTTGACGGTCTTGATGAGATTCAGCCACGTTACAGAAAGATCGTCGTCAATTCATTTAAGGATTTCACCATTCAGAACAAGGGGAACAAGATAGTGCTTTCGGGCAGGCCGCATGGCATAGATGCGCCTGTAACAGAGAGGTTCGGAGAATATCATATAAAGGTCCTGTCATTAAGCATGGAGCAGGTAGAGCTTTTTATCAGGAAATGGTTTGACTATGTCTATCAGGAAGGATCGATCATTGGCAGCAAGACGGCCGAGCAAATGATAAGCGAGGTAAGAGGACTCTCAAGCGTGTCACAGCTTATAGAAACCCCGCTTATGCTCACTGCCGTCTGCATTCTCTATAATGACGGGAAAGAGCTTCCTGGGCAGCGGGCGGAGCTTTACAGGAAATTCGTTAACAGCCTGCTTTACAGGCGTTTTGACGAGCCGGAAGGTGTGCACAACTTTTTAAAGACCCTTGCATTTGAGATACATTCAAAGAAGGACAGGGGAATTGACAGGCGGCATGCGGTCAAGACACTTGAAAAAGTATTTTATCCGGCAGGGGGGCATTCACGTGAAGAAAGTGAAGCACAGTTTGACAAGATTGAATATGAATGCGGACTTTTAAAGCTGGAAGACGGACAGCACACATTCAGGCATATGACCTTTCAGGAGTTTCTTGCCGCGTCATATATCATTGACAAGGAAACAGATTATTCCAGGGCCATTAAGGATTACTGGGACAATGAGTGGTATAAAGAAGTTATAGAGCTGTACGTCGGGCTTTTAAGCATAGAAAATAAAGGATGGGCGAATAAAATTGTCGGCAGCGTTCTAAGAAAGAAGGAAGAAAAGCCATTCAATAAATGGAGGCTTGCGGCAAGGTGCCTGCTCGATATCCACAAGGACAAACAGGTTGAGACTGTCCGCGATCTTGCGATAAAGAAGCTGAGAGTGATAATAAGTTCAGACGCACCGCCTGTTATTCGCGCCGATGCCGGCGAGACCCTCGGCTGGCTTGGAGATACAAGGGACTTAAAAGAGTTCATTCCCATTAAAGGTGGTACTTATGATTTGGAAAAACTCGGCAAGGTAGCCGTTAAAGCGTTTGAGATCGGGAAGTATCCTGTCACCAACACTTGGTTTGAGGAATTTTATAATGCCGGCGGATATAAAAATAGGGATTTCTGGAGTGATGAAGGGTGGAAGTGGCTTGAGCATGAAAAGGCAGAACACCCACGTTTGTGGAATGAAAGGGAATGGAGATGCCCGAATTCGCCCGTAGTCGGAGTATGCTGGTATGAAGCATTTGCATTTACAAGATGGCTGACTATCACAATGAAGGACGGGTATGATTACAGACTTCCCGATGAGCATGAATGGCAGGCGGCGGCAGCTGGATTTGAGAACAGGGAATATCCATGGGGTAAATGGGCAAAGGACAGATGTAACACTGATGAAACGAAGATTCAAAAGACTTCGCCGGTAGGAATTTTTCAAAATGGCGATACGCCAGATGGGATTGCAGATTTGAGCGGTAATGTATGGGAATGGA
>CAYMUX010000043.1:0-26178 GCA_964393845.1 uncultured Nitrospiraceae bacterium | reverse complement strand
CCTCGTAGGCGTTGCCATTGGTGATTCCTCCCACCTGCGGGAGCGCACCCGGGCCACAATCGACCATTTTGTGTCTTTTATTTTTGCCCCGGTGTTCTTCGCCAGCATCGGTCTGAAGGTAAACTTTTTTACACATTTCGACTTACCCCTGGTACTGACAGTGCTGCTGATCGCCTGCGTGTGCAAACTCGTCGGCGGCACACTGGGAGCACGGTGGGGCGGAATGTCTTCCAACGAAGCCTGGGCGGTCGGTTTTGCCATGAACTCCCGCGGTGCAATGGAGATCATCCTGGGCCTGCTGGCCCTGGAAGCAGGGATCATCAGCCACCGTCTGTTCGTGGCCCTGGTCATTATGGCGATTGTTACATCGATGATGAGCGGCCCGGTGATGCGGCTTATCCTCCTGCGCGCCAAAAAACGGAAGCTGCAGGATACACTGTCCCCGAAACTTTTCCTGCGGGAGCTGAAAGCCGTCTCCCGCAAGGAGGCCATTCACGAGATAACATCTGCAGCGTGTGCATCGGCCGGCCTGGACGCAAACGCAGTCGAGGCCGCTGTCTGGGCGCGTGAGGAAGCGCTCAGCACAGGCATCGGCAACGGAGTGGCGCTCCCGCACGCCCGTGTTGAAGGCCTGCTGGAGTCACTTGTTGTGGTCGGTGTTTCAGATACGGGGATCGACTTCGATGCACCGGACGATAAGTCGGCAAAGTTGATCTTCCTTATTCTTACTCCCAATAACGATCCCGGCGCACAGCTTGAAATTACTTCCGAACTCACACGGATTTTTCGTGAGCAGCAAATGCTCGAACGCGTGCTCCGCACGAAGAACTTCGATGATTTTTTGGTATTGATGAAAAATGCCTCTGCTGAATCGCAATCGGCATAATAGGGTAAGCAGGGTTCTATTTATAAATCAAATATTTTTTATAAACCTTCTTTTTAAATTCAAGACACTGAGCCTTCCACCAGTCCTCCATCTCATTCAGTGATTTGCCCCTTTCAATATCATTTCTCAATCTGTCCGTGCCTGCAAGAATATCTATCGGCAATTTGTCCGTGACATATTCATAAGGAGGCTGTTTCCATTCATAGTGTTCAGGATAAAGATCATGGACTGCCTTGATAATCGCGACTCCTGTCTTAAAGGGTCTGAATTGCTCCCTGTTGGTAACATGGATCTGGGCCCCTCCGCAGAGCTTTCCGGCATGCTTTTGAAAGGTCGGCTGGAAATACATTGGCCTGAAGACGACTCCGGTGAGTTTAAATGTTTCAAGTCTTGTAACAAGAATTTCAGGATCTATGAATGGAGCTCCGAATATCTCAAACGGCCGTGTCGTGCCGCGTCCTTCGCTTAAATTGGTAGCTTCAAGAAGACACATGCCGGGATAAACGACAGCCGTTTCGAGTGTCGGCATGTTTGGGGAAGGCATGACCCACGACAGCCCTGTCTGATCAAACCACATTTTCCTTTCCCATCCCTTCATTGGAACAATGTGAAAATCCAGAGACGGATAAAATTCATTTTTCAGGAAACTGCCGATCTCTCCAATTGTCATTCCATGTCTCACCGGCATCGGGCGCTGTCCGACAAAAGAAGAGTAATTCATATCGAGGACAGGCCCTTCCGTATGAACGCCGCCCAGGGGATTAGGCCTGTCAAGGATAATAACTGATTTCTTCGTTTCGTGACATGCCTGCATGCAGAGCTCCATAGTCCATATGAACGTGTAGTAGCGGGAGCCCACATCCTGCATATCAACTACCATTACATCAATATCTCTAAGCATTAATGGTTCAGGCTTCCTCGTTTGGCCGTAGAGGCTGTAGACAGGAAGTCCTGTCTTTTTGTCCCTGAACCCTTCCCACTCAATCATGTTGTCCTGCGTTTCTCCCCGGATTCCATGCTGAGGACCGAAGAGTGCCTTCAGTTCAAGCTTTCCGGATTTAAGAAGGCAGTCAGATGCATGCTCAAGCTTTCTGTTTACAGAGGCCGGGTGTACAAGCAGCCCTACCCTTGCGCCTTTTAATTTCTTCGGCCAGTTTTTTTCAAAAATGTCCAAACCTGTTTGCATAACCTGTCCTTCCTGATAGATAAAATGTAAGTTCTAATGTAGCGAAATCCAGTAAAATCTTCAACTTTGTTAAAATTACCTAATGTCAATTTCACTATACATCCACATTCCGTTCTGTTTAAAAAGATGCATCTACTGCGATTTCGTGTCTGGGATTTATAATCCAGCCAGGGCAGATGCCTATATTAATGCGCTGAAAAAAGAGATTTCAAATCTTCCGAACGAAAAGCCGCTGTCCACACTCTTTATTGGCGGCGGCACCCCGACGGCGCTTTCCTCTGATGTATTATCAGGCCTGATTAATCACATATTCACGAAATTCCGTTTTGAGGATGATTATGAAGCAACCATCGAGGCAAATCCTGGGACTGTCGATAAAGACAAATTGAAAGCAATCCGCTCGGCGGGTATCAACCGGATGAGCATTGGAGTTCAATCTTTCCATGATGATGAGCTTTCATTCCTCGGGAGAATTCACACTTCTGAAGAGGCTGAACAGGCGGTCTATATTGCAAGAGATGCGGGTTTTGAAAATATAGGAATTGATCTCATTTACGGGATTCCGGGGCAGGATATTGAGAGCTGGAACAATACCCTTGGGAAAGCCGTCAGTCTTAAACCCAAACATATCTCCACATACGAGCTTACGGTGGAGAGCGGAACATTATTGTATGATTATCTAAAAAATCCCCCTTCATTCCCCTTTGCCAAAGGGGGAAACTCTTCCCCTCTTTGGCAAAGAGGGGTTAGGGGAGATTTATCAATCGAAACAAATCTGCCCGAAGAAGACAAGATCATCGAAATGTATGAACACGCGATTAACTACCTGACATCCGAAGGATACACCCATTACGAGATATCAAACTTCGCACTGCCCGGTTATCAATGCAAACACAATTTGAATTATTGGGACAGGGGGGAATACTACGGGGCCGGGCTGGGCGCTCACTCTTTCATGAACGGGAAACGGTTTTATAACACGGATAATCTTGACGATTACCTGAAACTTCTCTCAGAAAACAAAAGCCCTGTAAAGGGATCAGAAACCATAACTGAAGACATGGCATTGTCCGAGGCGCTTTTCCTTGGACTAAGAAAAACAGAGGGCGTCAATGTAGAAACATTTTCCAGACAGTACAAAAAGAACATTTTAAGCTATTATCAGAAAGAGATAAAAGACCTTCATGAAGCAGGCTTGATTGAAGTTGCGAGTTCAGGCTGTTCATATGAAACCGCAATGAAACTTACTGGAAAAGGTCTCATCCTTTCCAATGAAGTTTTTGCAAAATTCATATAGTTTTCATACCTGAGTAAAAAAAGGTACAATACAAAATGATCAAAGAATTTGAACCAAAGTGGATAGCCTGGGAGATCACAAGAAGATGTAATCTGAGATGTGTCCACTGCCGTTCATCATCTGAAATGGAAGCAAAGGGACATCCTGATTTTTCAACGGAAGAGGCCTACAGGATTATCGACGATATTGCAAGTTATGCCAAACCGGTTATGGTCCTTTCAGGGGGCGAGCCTTTATTAAGAAAAGATGTTTTTGATATAGCAAAATACGGCACTGCAAAAGACTTGCGGATGTGTATCGCGACAAACGGGACTCTTGTCACGGAAGAGATATGCGAGGGTATGAAATCATCCGGTATCAAAATGGTGTCATTAAGTCTCGACGGCTCGACTGCGGAAGTTCACGATAATTTCAGGAATCAAAAGGGCGCGTTTGCCGGAGTTGTAAACGCAACCGAATTGTTTAATAAACACGGCATCAAGTTTCTTATAAACTCATCTTTCACAAAGCGTAATCAGCAGGAAATCCCGAAGGTCTATAAACTCGCCAAGAAACTCGGTGCAACCGCATGGTATATGTTTATGATAGTGCCGACCGGAAGAGGCGAAGACATAATGAATGAACTTATTTCCAAAGAAGACTATGAGGAATTGCTTGAATGGCATTATCAAATGGAAAAAAACGAAAAAGACCTGCTTGTAAGACCTACCTGCGCCCCGCACTATTACAGGGTAGTCCTTCAGAAACAGAAAGAGGAAGGTGAAAAATTTGAACGCAGGAGCCTGAAGTTTTCCACCGGAGGTTCCAAGGGATGCATCGCAGGCCAGGTCATATGCCTTATCGATGTTGATGAGAACGTGCTCCCATGCAGTTATTTCCCAAAGTCAGCCGGGAACCTTAAAGAAAAATCATTCAAAGACATCTGGGAAAATTCAGAGCTCTTCCTTGAAATGAGAGACTTCAAAAAATATAAAGGCAGATGCGGCTCATGCGAATATATAAACGTATGCGGCGGGTGCAGGGCCAGGGCCTATGCCGTGTCCGGTGATTATCTAGAGGAAGAACCATTCTGCGGATACATCCCATACAAGATAAAAAAAATGTCTAAATTGTAGGGGCGAGGTCACCTCGCCCTTTCATGGTGAGACAATCATAGAACGGAGTTTAAAATGAATGATACATTTTTGAAAGCCTGTAGAGGAGAAGACGTCCCATATACACCAATCTGGATTATGCGCCAGGCAGGAAGATATCTTCCTGAATATCGCGCGGTAAGGGGCAAGGCCGATTTCCTGACAATGTGCAAAACGCCTGAGCTTGCAGCCGAGGTCACGCTTCAGCCGGTTGACATTCTGAATGTTGATGCGGCTATTCTCTTTTCCGACATTCTTATTCCCTGTGAGGCCATGGGACAGGGGCTTGATTTCCAGGAAAGCATGGGACCGATTCTTTCCCCGGCCATACGGGATGACAATACGGTAAAGAAATTGTCTGTACCGGATCCTGAAGACAAAATGAAGTTTGTGATGGATACAATTCGTCTCCTGAGAAAAGAGCTTGCGGACAGGGTGCCCCTTATCGGTTTTGCCGGGGCCCCTTTTACTACTGCAACTTATATGATTGAAGGAGGCACTTCAAAAAACTTCCTGAACACCAAAAGGATGATCTATGAAAATCCCGAACTGTATAAATCTTTAATGGACAAAATAACCGCTACAATTACCGGATACCTGAAAGCTCAGATCAGCGCCGGGGCACAGGCCGTTCAGATATTTGATACCTGGGGCGGAATTTTCTCACCATCTGATTACAGGGACCATGCGTTATCTTACGTCAAAAAGATCATAAGCGATCTGAAACAGTGGATGCTTGCCGAAAGACGGGAAGCAGTGCCCGTCATCTACTTCGTAGGTGAAACCGCCGGTCTGCTGGAAGAGATCAAGACTTCAGGCGCCGACGTATTCGGCATTGATTGGAGGATTAATCTGGACGATGCAATTAACAGACTCGGTAGTGATGTAATAGTCCAGGGAAACCTTGACCCCCTTTCAATGTTTCTTCCTCATGATAAAATAGAAGAGCGTGTAAAAGACGTTCTGGGCAGGGCATCTTCTGCGCGCGGACATATCTTTAACCTCGGTCACGGTGTTGTTCCTCAAACCTCTCCCGAAAATGTCATTGCCCTGGTTGAGATGGTCCACAGACTCAGTAAAAGATAACTGGCTGATTTATTCCATCGCCGAAGATGCAATTGTACGGTCAAAATCCATGTCTTTTTGACAAAGTTCTGGTCAACCAACCAACACGGCTTATTTTAACTATTCGATTTAATCAGACTATGTTTAATTGACATATGGATTTTATGGTACGTATTTTTATATATTAGATACTGCACTGAAACCGTACCTGAATTTATTCAATAAGGATGTAAGCAAGGAATAACTATGTCAACCTCAACTTTGAAATATAGCGCGGAAACTTCAAATGCGCTCCTGAAAGAGGTCATGGACCGCTCAGGGCAGAACCTGATGTCCTGCTACCAGTGCCGCCGCTGTGCCGCTGGCTGTCCTGTAGGCGATGAATCAGGGGTCACCCCTGACCGCCTGGTCCGTATGGTACTGTTCGGGGAAAAAGATAACGCGTTAAACAACCTCCTCATCTGGAAATGCGTAGCATGTTACACGTGCGGCACCCGCTGTCCCAACAACATACAGACAGCGAGGATAAATGAGACGCTCAAACAAATGGCCAAGGAAGCGCATATCGAGCCGAACATACCGAGAGTGGCGTCTTTCCACTCATCTTTCGTAAAGTCAATATCTCACTTCGGCAGGAGCAATGAACTGGAATTCATGGCACTATATGAAATAGAAAATTTTAAAAAAGGCGGATTGAATGCTGTGAAAGAGGATATAAAAAGTACCTCAAAAATCGGCCGCTCAATGCTCAAGAAGAAGAGGATGCATTTTAAACTCGACAGGACAAAAGGGAAGTCCGAGATTAAAAGCCTGTTCAAGAAAGCCGCTGACAAGCGGGGTGCAAAGGGTCAGTAATGAAAATAGCATATTATCCCGGATGTTCATTACATGCCTCATCAAAGCTGTATGATATTCAGGCAAAGAGTGTGCTGGGCAAAATCGGTATTGAACTCAGTGAAATAGAAGACTGGAACTGCTGCGGTGCCACATCCGCGAGCAAGACAGATGATTTTCTTGCCTTAGCCCTTGCAGCGCGGAATCTGGGCATCGCGGACGCCACTGGGTTGTCCGAGATGATGATCCCATGCTCTTCCTGTTACAGCAGGACCCTTGTTTCGCAAAAAACCCTTGCAGGAGACCCGGCATTAAAGTCAGAGATCAATGCCGAGCTCGCAAAAAAGGTTGAAGGCAAAATAAAGATATCAAATATCCTTGAAGTGCTATTGGCCAGAAAAAAAGAATTAGCGGATAATGCGGTCAAGAAGCTCACTGGACTTAAGCCTGTCTGTTATTACGGGTGCCTGCTTACACGGTTTCCATCAGACATGCCGGTATCAGATAATGTTGAAAACCCTGTGGCCATGGAGGGCCTTCTCAAAGGCATCGGGGCTGAGCCGCTTGACTGGGGCTATAAGACCGACTGCTGCGGGGCCTCTGCATCGGTTAATGACGCGGACATGGCGCTGAAGCTAATGTCAAAGATACTCAAGGACGCGCTGGCAAGGGGCGCAAACTGTTTTGTGACTACATGTCCTATGTGCCAGTTGAATCTCGATGCGTACCAGGATGAGGTCCGGGAGAAATATGGAATAGCGAAAAGCCTCCCAGTGTATTTTATAACTGAGCTTATAGGTATTTCGATGGGGATGGGCGCTGAAGAGATGCAGATAGACAGGCATTTTACGGACGCTCTAGGACTTCTTAAGGAGTTAAAACTGATATGAACGATAAAATCTCCTCTACTAAAAAAGGATCTGTTGTAATCGTAGGCGGCGGCATCGGAGGAATGCAGGCTGCCCTTGACCTTGCGGACAGCGGGTTCAAGGTCCATTTAATACAGAAAGACCCGTCCATCGGCGGCACGATGGTCATGCTCGACAAGACCTTCCCCACAGGGGACTGTTCGATGTGCATGATATCCCCGAAGATGGTAGAGGTCGGACGTCATATTAATATAGATGTTCATTCACTTGCAGAGGTGGTCTCTGTTGAGGGCAACCCGGGTGATTTTAAGGTCAGGGTGAAACTTCAGCCCCGTTATGTAGACCCTGCAAAATGCACGGGCTGCGGTGACTGCGAGGTAAAATGCCCCAAAAAGCTCCCGAGCGAATTTGATCAGGGTATTGGAAAACGCAAGGTCATTTATTCCCTCTTTGCCCAGGCTGTTCCGAATACAAGGGCTATTGACGCGAGGCACTGTCTTTATTTAAACAAGGGGACCTGCCGCCTCTGCGAAAAGGCATGCAAGGCAGGCGCGATAAGATTTGACGATAAAGAGAGAGAGATTGAAATTAACACAGGCGCCATAATACTGTCTCCGGGACTGGACCGTTATGATGCGACAGTGCGCGGAGAATTGGGCCTTGGCCGGTGGAAGAATGTAGTATCATCCCTCCAGTTCGAGAGGATACTCTCAGCCTCCGGTCCTTTCAAGGGAGAGGTGAAACGTCCCTCTGACGAAAGGCATCCAGTGAAGGTCGCATGGATCCAGTGCGTAGGCTCCAGGGACCCTCATAATGCAAACCCCTGGTGCTCTTCGGTCTGCTGTATGTATGCGACCAAACAGTCCATTATTGCAAAAGAGCATGATAAAAACATTGAGCCGACCATCTTCTATATGGAGATGCGGGCGTTTGGAAAGGACTTTGATAAATACGTTGAGCGCGCCAAAAAAGAATACGGTGTCCGCTACCAGCGGGCGATGATTTCTGCTGTCAAGGAAGAACCTGAGACAGGGAATCTTCTGATGCGCTACGCTGACGAAGAGGGGAAGCTCATTGATGAATCTTTTGACATGGTTGTCCTTTCAATCGGGATTGAGCCCCATAAAAACGCGGCAGAGTTTGCAAAGACATTCGGTATTGAAACAAATCCGTACCTCTTTGCAAAGACCTCGCCCCTTCGTCCAGTGCAGACATCGCGCGACGGGATTTTTGTAACTGGCACCTATCAGGGCCCGAAAGACATTCCTGACACCGTCATGCAGGGAAGCGCTGTGGCAGGCGAGGCGATGGCGCTGCTCGCAGCGGCGCGCGGTACGGAGGCTGTTCATAAGGAGCTCCAGCCGGAAAAGGACGTTGAGAATGAGAAACCGAGGATCGGGGTCTTTGTATGCCATTGCGGCACCAATATAGCCGCAACCGTAAATATAGACGAAGTTGTTGCAGCGGCAAAAAAACTGCCTGATGTTGCATATGTAACAAACACGATATACGCGTGTGCGCAGGACAATCAGGAGATGATCAAGAACGTTGTAAAGGAAAACAACCTCAACAGGGTCATCGTTGCTTCGTGCACACCGAGGACGCATGAGCCTCTGTTCCAGGAGACGATCAGCGATGCCGGTCTGAACAAATATCTTTTTGATCTTGCTGATATCAGGGAGCAGTGCTCGTGGTGTCATATGGGGCAGAAAGCAGAAGCGACGAAAAAGGCCATCGGGATCGTAAAGATGTCCGTGGCAAAGTCACGTCTGCAGAAGCCGTTAAAGACCGAAAGCGTGAGTGTCACTCCTTCCTGTATGATCATCGGCGGCGGCATCGCCGGTATGACCTCGGCCCTGTCGCTTGCGGACCAGGGTTTTGACGTGCATATTGTGGAAATGGAAAAGGAACTCGGAGGACTTGCAAGAAATTTATACCGCACATTGGAAGGCAATGATGTGCAGGAATTTCTCAAAGCGACAATCGCAAAAGTACAGGCGCACAAGCGCATCACCATTCACACAGACACGCAGGTAAAAAAGACCGAGGGATTTGTCGGCAATTTCAAAACTACCCTTGTCAATGAAACTGTGATAAGCCATGGCGCTATAATCCTTGCCACAGGCGGGACCGAATACGCGCCGACTGAATATCTTTCCTCTGAGAGCGAGAAGGTAATTACACAGAGGGAACTCGAAAGAAGAATTGCATCGGATGAGAAATTCAACCCGGGCGAAAAGTATGTGATGATTCAGTGCGTTGGTTCCCGTGAAGAACCAAATCAGTACTGTTCGCGCATATGCTGCCAGGACGCTGTCAAAAATGCGATCGCGATAAAGGAAAAGAATCCCGCTTCCCAGGTCATTATATTGTACAGGGACATCCGCACTTACGGGCTGCGCGAGGAGTACTATCAAAAGGCCCGCGATATCGGCGTCCTGTTTGTCCGCTATGATGTTGAGAACAAACCCTCTGTTGAGCAGGAGGGCAATAAGCTTAAAATAAAGACACACGATTATATGCTGAACAGGGAATTACAGTTGGATGCGGACTGGCTTGTGCTTTCAACAGGCCTGAGGCCCCACCCGACCACAGAGAACACGGGGAAGATGTACAAAGTGACGCGCAATCAGGACGGGTATTTCCTTGAGGCGCATGTAAAGCTGCGCCCGGTTGATTTCCCGAGTGAGGGCATATTTGTATGCGGACTTGCTCATGCTCCAAAGAACCTTGATGAGACCATTACCCAGTCTCTGGCAGCAGCAGGACGCGCCGGGGTGATACTGTCTCATGAAAGACTTGCCGTTTCCGGGATTATCGCCAAGCACAAAAAAGAACTCTGTATGTCATGCCTTGGCTGTTTCAGGGTGTGTCCCTTTGATTCTCCGTACATCGGAGAAGACGGGAAGATCGCCCACAATGAGGTCAAGTGCATGGGGTGCGGCATCTGCGCGGCCATTTGCCCGGCGAAGGCGTTTCAGGTCAATAATTTCCGCGATGACCAGATACTCGCCATGATTGACGCGGCCTCAGAGTGTGAGTCTGGCGTGGTCGGAGGATGAAATCAAGTATTCTATACTGTATAAATAATGAGGAAGGAAAACTAACGAATGAATAAGGCTGTTGAATCAACTGAAGAGGTCAAGGCCCCTTCTATTGAGAAACCCCATGAAACACCTGAAGGGTGGGAGCCGAATGTCCTTGCCTTTGCGTGCCACTACTGCGCCTTTGCAGCAGCGGACCTTGCAGGTGTTATGCGTCTTTCTTATTCTCCTAACGTCAAGATAATACGCCTCCCGTGCACAGGCAAGCTGGACCAGATATATGTGCTGAGGGCCTTTGAAAAAGGCATAGACGGCGTATTTGTCGCTGGTTGACTTGCGGGACAATGCCATTACCTGGAAGGTAATACATACGCAGCAAAGAGGGTGGAGCACGTAAAGGGACTGCTGGCAAAGGTCGGGATCGACCCTGAACGACTTGAGATGTTCAATCTGTCGGCAGCTATGGGTCCTCGCTGGGCCGAGATGTGCAACGAATTCACTGAAAAGATCCGCAAACTCGGCCCCTCACCCATATGGCTTGCAACATGCAGTCTCAACAGGAATATAAAGGAGTAATGAAATGATCACAGGTGAACAAAAACCGTTTGAAGAAATCTGGAACATGGTCAAGGACTTTAAAAAGGTCCTTGTATTCGGCTGCAATACATGCGTGGCCATATGTCATGCCGGCGGGGGCAAGGAGGCGGAAATACTGGCCTCATTGCTCAGGATGAGGGCGGCACAGGAAGGAGCAGCCATAGAGATAAACCATGCCGCTGTTGAAAGGCATTGTGAACCTGAATTCTTTCAGCCGGTCATGGACAATGTCCGTACGCACGATCTGATACTCTCCACAGCGTGCGGCGTGGGTGTGAATCTCTTATCGGAAAATATCGGCAGTATCCCGGTGTTCCCTGCCATCAACACGGAATTTTTCGGGGCCGTCCCAAGGGCCGGAGAATTTACAGAGCTATGCGCCGGCTGCGGCAACTGCATCCTGCACCTCACCGGAGGGATATGTCCCATCGCCCGTTGTTCCAAGTCGCTTCTGAACGGGCCTTGCGGCGGCACGAATAACGGCAGTTGCGAAGTAAGCCCGGACATAAAGTGCGCGTGGGTCCAGATATATGACAGACTCAAGCAGTTAAACAGACTTGATCTGATGAAAGAGATTAATGAAGCCAAGGACTGGTCAAAGGCGCAGGGGCCGAGAAACATAAAAATAAAATTATTAGAGGAGATCAAAAAGTGAGCTTCAAAGACATTCTTGATTCAGGCAAATTTGCAGTCACTGCTGAGATAGGCCCTCCAAAGGGTACCGACATCAAAGAGATGTACCACCATATTGAGGTGCTGAAAGGCAAAATAGACGTAGCGAATGTAACAGACAATCAGTCTGCTGTGATGAGGATATGTTCGCTGGCTGTCTGTAAGATAGTCCTTGATAACGGGATGGAGCCTGTTCTGCAGATGACCTGCCGCGACAGAAACAGGATCGGGCTTCAGGCAGACCTCCTCGGTGCGAGCGTGCTTGGTATACATAATGTCCTCTGCCTGACCGGAGACCATGTGAATGCAGGAGACCATAAACAGGCCAAGTCCGTCTATGACGTTGAATCCGTTCAGCTCCTTAAGATAGTTGAAGGCATGAACAACGGCAAAGACATGTCAGGCAATGAAATGAAAGGCGCTACAAATTTCTATGCCGGCGCGGTAGTAACTCCTGAGGCGAACCCGCTTGAACCACAGCTTGTCAAGTTCGAAAAGAAGGTGAAGGCAGGCGCAAAGTTCTTTCAGACCCAGGCGATCTATGACATGGAGAAATTCAAGACCTTTATGGCGTATGCAAAGCAATTCCCGGTAAAAATTCTTGCGGGAATCGTGGTTCTCAAGAGCGCAGGCATGGCAAATTTCATGAATAAAAATGTGCCGGGGATTTCAGTGCCCCAGATATTAATAGATGAGATCAAGGCAGCGGGAAAAGAAAAGGCCCTTGATACAGGAATAAATATAGCAGCACGGCATATCAAACAATTGAAAGACGAAAAAATATGTGACGGCGTGCATATCATGGCAATCGGCATGGAAGACAAGGTGCCGATGATTATGGAACGCGCCGGACTTCTCTAAATTCTATACCCGCGGTTAGAATAAATACAAAGTGGGTTGAAATACACTTATGAAAAATTTTTTTCGCTCACATTTGTAACCTGTACCCCTTATTTCGTAAAATAACCGCATGACATTATCAGGTTCAAATTCAAAATCTCCGGTCCAGCGGCTGTTGCCTTGCATTTTCTTTTTGATGATCATTATCGTCTACTCCTTGCTGTCCGTCGTTGTCACGATGCTGGTCACCGGTTCGGTGTTCGTTATCAACGACCGCTTTATCCATTTTGATAAGATCAATATTGTTACAATGATAATCGCGGTAACGATCATCGGGACAGCCCTGATATTTTTTATCAGGAACGTCAAAAAAATATACCTGTTCATTGAAGAACAGGTTACATACAGGACATGAACAATTTCATTGACTTCTGGCAGCATATACCTGAACATATCAAACCGTATATTTTTCAGATAGGACAATTTCAATTACGCTATTACGGCCTGATGTACATCGTCGCTTTTTCTGTTCTTTACATTCTTTCTTTTCACAGGTTAAAAACAGAAGATTATGATTACCCGAAAACCGCCCTTGAAAACTATTTTGTATGGGCCATACTGGGGCTTATGCTTGGAGCAAGGTTCGGATATGTGTTGTTTTATAATTTCAGTTATTACATGTCCCATCCTCTGGAAATAATACTCCCGTTCAGTTTTGAGGGGGGATTGCATTTTACAGGACTTGCCGGCATGTCCTATCACGGCGGCTTGATAGGCGTTATCGTAACCGGAGTAATCTTCTGCAATAAATATAAAATTGAATTCTGGAGATTTGCGGACTTTTTGGTCCCTTCTATACCGCTGGGATATACCTTCGGCCGGATAGGCAATTTCATAAACGGCGAGCTTTACGGACGCGCCACCACCGTGCCCTGGGGCATGTATTTCCCTCTGGATACGGCCCAACAGTTGAGACATCCATCTCAGCTATACGAGGCATTTCTTGAAGGTATTCTTCTTTTTATTATTCTTTGGGGCCTCCGCAAGAGAAAAGTTTTTGACGGTTTTTTCCTTTCTCTATATATCATCGGGTATGGGATAGTCCGCTTATTCATAGAAATGTTTCGCGAGCCTGACCCTCAAATCGGGTACCTTTTCGGTATCATCACACTCGGTCAAATACTCTGCCTTTGTATGATATTTACAGGTATCGGTATTTTTTATTTCAGAAAAACAAATAAACGATGACAGGATAAATGTATGTTATAATTGTGCAGCAAAATAAAAATTACTATTAATAATGATAAAGGAGACATCGCATGCCGGCAAAGAATGGAGATAAAGTAAGAGTGCACTATACTCTGAAAGATTCAAATGGAGAAATAGTTGAGTCATCACTTAAAACAATGCCGATAGAATTTACTATTGGTGAGAGAAATGTAATTCCAGGTTTTGAAAAAAACATTTTGGGAATGGAACCAAAAGATACTAAAACCGTTAAAATCCCCCCGGAAGATGCTTATGGCCTTCATGATGAAAAAAAGGTTTTCGAATTTACTAAAAAAAATGCCCCCGAGAATTTTGACCCGCGGATCGGACATACGATACAAATGCACAGACCTGACGGCAAGGCTGTTGTTGTAACCGTATTAAGCCATACTGAAAAAGGTTATATGATGGATGCAAATCATCCGTTGGCCGGAAAAGAACTGACTTTTGACCTGGAGTTAGTGGAAATAGTTAAATAAAATTGCAGGGGCAATTCATGAATTGCCCCTGTCAGGAAAGCATGAAGAGAACTTTAAAAGCATATGTCTAATTTCACTATCCATGATTTTCTGACAAAGAAAAAAAACGGTAAGAAAATCACAATGCTCACTGCCTACGATTATCCCTTTGCCCGTATTGTGGATGAGGCAGAGATAGATGCGATACTCGTGGGGGATTCCCTGGGCATGGTTGTTCAGGGACTGGAGAATACATTGCCGGTAACAATGGATGAAATGATATATCACACAAAGATGGTAACCAGGGCTGTTAAAAATGCAATGGTTATCGGCGATATGCCGTTCATGTCATATCAGACAGGGATTGAAGATGCCTTAAGAAACGCCGGCAGGTTTCTTAAAGAGGCGGGAGCTGCTGCAATCAAAATGGAAGGCGGCGCCGAAATTGTCAATCATATAAGGGCCATGACTAAATCAGATATCCCTGTCATGGCACATATAGGGCTTACACCGCAGTCCATTCACAGGATGGGAGGTTATAAAGTCCAGGGTAAGACAGAAGAGGCAGCAAATAAATTAATTAAAGAAGCTCATATGGCTGAAGATGCAGGCGCCTTTTCTTTAATACTGGAAGCAATTCCCATGAATCTTGCAAAAAAAATATCAGAGGAGCTTTCAATACCTACAATCGGGATTGGAGCAGGGCCGCATTGCGACGGTCAGGTGCTTGTCCTGCATGACGTTATAGGCCTGTTCGACAGATTTGTTCCAAAATTTGTAAAGCAATATTCACATGTCAAAGAAGATGCTTTAAAAGCAATTAGAACATACAGAGAAGAAATTGAAAAAGGTATATTCCCTTCAGAGGATCAGAGTTTCAAGTAGGAGCTAAACATCCGTTGAATAACCCATTAGTTGTCCTAAACTACAAAAGCGTTGACAGTAGGCCTCCCGGTTAATAATTATATATTATACTACGCAGCCTCCTTTCCTAATAGGTATCTTGGCCAACAAGAAATCCGGGATGCGGGCTTTCCATTTCTCAGTGGGCTTCATTCTCCTCTTTGCCTTCGTCAAAAGCCTGTACCTGTGATTCTGTTAAATCATTTGATCTGAGACATGCCTTTGCAAGTCATCTTGTCATGGCAGGAGTGGACATAACTACCGTATCTCAACTCTTATGTCATAAGAAAGTTACAATGACTCTAAGGTATTCTCATCTTGCGCCTTCACATCTGATAAAGGCCGTTGATGTACTGGATAATACCCTTAAAGAAAAAACAAGTGCACAATTTTTCAAAGTGATATTGACTTTAAGGATTAGAAAAATGTTATCTTATACAAACTTGAAGGCGCGTAGCTCAGTGGGAGAGCGCTTCCTTGACACGGAAGAGGTCGCTGGTTCAATCCCAGTCGTGCCTACCATTTTCTTAGTTATGAGTTTAGAGTGTAGAAAATAAAACTGGAATATTATTAACTCTTAACTCTTAACTCATAACTCCAAACTCTAAAACCGGGAGGTCATTAGTATTTTAGAATCATCAGCAAACGATAAAGAATTTCTTGAAATCTATCGTCATAGTGTCTCACATATTATGGCCCACGCTGTTAAAGAGCTTTTCCCCAACACAAAGCTTGCCATAGGACCTGCTATTGCCGACGGTTTTTATTACGATCTGGATTGCGATCACAGCATTACACAGGAAGACCTGCCAAAGATCGAAAAGAAGATGATAGAAATTATTAAAGCCAGGAGACCGTTTGTGAGGAAGGAACTCCCAAAAGACGATGCTGTTAAACTCTTCACTGACCTCGGAGAAACGTACAAGGTTGAATTGCTGAATGAATTGGAAAACGATTTAGTGAGTGTTTATGAAGAAGGTGACTTCATAGACCTTTGCCGGGGACCGCATCTGGAATCAACCGGCAAGGTCAAGGCATTCAAACTGTTGTCTGTCGCGGGGGCTTACTGGCGCGGTAGTGAAAAAAACAAAATGCTCCAACGTATATATGGAACGGCATTCCTCACTAAAGATGAGCTTAAGGAGCATCTTGACTTTCTTGAGGAAGTAAAGAAAAGAGACCACAGGCGTCTTGGAAAGGAGCTTGATCTTTTTAGTTTAAACGATGATATCGGCCCCGGACTTGTTTTGTGGCATCCAAGAGGCGCAGCGATAAGGAGAGTGATAGAAAATTTCTGGCTGGACGAACATCATAAAGCAGGCTACCAGATACTTTATACTCCTCATATGGCAAAGCTGGATCTGTGGAGAAAAACAGGCCATCTCGATTTTTATAAAGAGAACATGTATTCACCTATGGAGATAGAAGGTCTTGAATATGAAATAAAACCGATGAACTGTCCATTTCATGTAGCTATTTTCAAAAGCCATTTGAAAAGCTACAGGGAATTGCCGTTGCGCTATGCGGAGCTCGGAACGGTTTACAGGTATGAACGTTCCGGTGTACTGCACGGCCTTCTCAGGGTGAGGGGATTTACTCAGGACGATGCCCATATATTCTGCAGGGAAGACCAAATCGAAGATGAAGTTTTAAAGGTGCTGGACTTTACACTTTTTATTCTTAAAACCTTTGGATTTGCTGATTATGATATATACTTGTCCACTAGACCGGATAAGTACGTTGGTAAGGAAGAAGGGTGGGAAAAGGCTACCGGCGCTCTGGAAAAGGCGCTTATAGATAAAGGACTTAAATATGAAATTGATCCGGGCGAGGGTGTATTCTACGGACCTAAGATTGATATCAAGGTCAGGGACTCCCTCGGCAGACAGTGGCAGTGCAGCACGATACAGGTTGATTTTAATATTCCGGAGAGACTGGATATTAACTACAGAGGCTCCGACAGTAAAGATTACAGACCCATTATGATACACCGGGCATTAATGGGTTCGTTAGAGAGGTTCTTCGGGGTATTAATAGAACATTATGCAGGTGCCTTTCCACTATGGTTATCTCCTGTTCAAATTTCCATGTTGACTATTGCCGAGAGACATGCAGATCATGGCAAAAGAATACTGGACTCATTAATAAAAGAAGGAATTCGCGTTGACCTTGATGATGACAATGAAAAAATCGGTTATAAAATAAGAAAAGCCACTATTTTAAAAACACCTTACATGTGTATAATAGGTGATAAAGAAATGGAAAATAATACCGTTAATATAAGAAAGAGAAACGGAGAAAACGTCGGGGAAATGACTATTGAAAAACTGACAGCCTTTCTCAAAGATGAAATTCTAAACAGGAGGTAGTTATAAGTAAAGAACTAAGGATCAACCGGTGGATTAAAGCTAAAGAAGTAAGAGTAATTGATTACGATGGTAGTCAGTTGGGCGTTATGGATATTTTCAATGCCCGAAAACATGCTTTCGACAAGGACCTGGATCTGGTTGAAGTGGCGCCGGAGGCCAAACCTCCTGTATGCAAGATATTGGACTATGGTAAATACTGTTACCAACAGGCAAAGAAGCATACAACTAAACATAAGACTATTACAGTAAAAGAGGTTAAAGTCAGGCCTCAGACTAATGAACATGATCTTATGTTTAAGATAAAAAACGCCACAAAATTTCTGGAGTATGGACATAAAGTCAAGGTGACAATGTTTTTTAGAGGGCGAGAGATAGTTCATAAATCTCTTGGGAAGAAAGTTATAGATCGGTTTATTGAAGATCTGTCCGGGATTGCAAATGTCGAACAGTCAGCCAAAATGGAAGGCAACCGCATGATAATTGTTCTTGCCCCTAAGTAATAAAAGAAACAATCTTTTAAATTAATTGGATATTGGATTTAGTGAGCAGACAGTAAAAACCTGTCATTTCGCCGAGATATAAAATCCAAACATCCTTGAAAATCAAGATTACTTATCTCCTGTGATAGGGGATGAGGCATGAGAACTTGTTAATTTTCTAATCCATTATTTATAATTAACATCTTGCAGTTAGAAGATTAAATATAAGGAGAATACAATGCCAAAGTTGAAAACTCATAAAGGAGCTGCAAAAAGGTTCAGGAAAACGGGCACAGGGAAGTTTAAAAGGAGCAAAGCCTTTATGAGTCATATTCTGACTCACAAATCTTCCAAGAGAACAAAACAGCTTAGAAGAAGCGGATTAGTGCACAAAGCAAATTTTGACGCTGTCAGAAAAATGCTCCCTAATTAAATAAATATCTTGATCGTAATTTTAGCATATATGCAGTTAGAGACATCAAGGATGAGATGTAAATAACATATTGGTAAAATTTCTGATCTTCTAAGTATTTCATAAATATAAAATATACTGTATAATCAGTGGTCATTTAATAAGATATATTCAGGAGGTAAATATAAATGCCGAGAGCAAGAGGTGGATTCAAGACAAGAAGGAGAAGAAAAAAACTCCTTAAGTTAGCTAAAGGCTACTATAGCGCCAGAAGCCGTCTTTACAAAGTTGCAGCTCAAGCTGTAGACAGGGCATTGTTAAATGCCTACAGGGACAGACGTAATAAAAAGAGAGAGTTCAGATCACTATGGATAATAAGAATTAACGCTGCGGTAAGGGCATTGGGAATATCGTACAGCCAGTTTATGAATAAGCTGAAGAATATGAATATTCAATTAAACCGGAAAGCCCTGGCTGATCTGGCGTATAATGATCCAATGGCTTTTGACAACCTTATAGAAATGGTTAAAAAAGGGAATGCTCAATGACTTGCATTCCATAAAAAAGTCTGTCCAGGAAGAGGCTGAAAAGGCCTGCTGTCTTCAGGACATTCAGAATTTAAAGGTTAAATATCTAGGGAAAAAAGGGGTACTCACCAATAAATTAAAGTCTCTGGGCTCCATTCCTAAAGAACAAAGACCTGAATATGGCTCCTCACTTAATGAGATAAAAAAATATATTGAAGCTCTGCTCAATAAGCAGGAAGAAATATTCAAATCTTCCGAATTAAACAAGTCCCTTCAAACGCAGCAAATTGATGTTACCATACCGGGATGTTATATCCCGTGGGGGCATTTACATCCCATAACTCTGGTGTTAAATGAAATAATTAGTATTTTTATTTCATTGGGATTCTCTGTTGAAGAGGGTCCAGAGGTCGAACTCGATTTTTATAACTTTGAGGCACTGAATTTCCCAAAGGATCATCCTGCCAGGGATATGCAGGATACCTTTTTTATTAGTGACGACGTAGTATTGAGGACACATACTTCTTCCGTTCAGGTGCGCACTATGGAAAAGAATACTCCTCCACTTCATGTGATTGCCCCCGGCAAGGTATATAGATGTGATGCAGATGTCAGTCATATTCCAATGTTTCATCAGCTGGAAGGATTTATGGTTGATAAACATATTCGTATGAGCGATCTTAAAGGCGTACTTGAACTTTTCATTCACAGGGTATTTGGGCCCAATACATCACTCAGGTTCAGGCCTAGCTTCTTCCCTTTTACCGAGCCCAGCGCTGAGATCGATATATCCTGTGTTATATGTAAGGGCTCAGGTTGTAATGTTTGCAAAGGAACCGGATGGTTAGAGATCCTTGGAGCAGGTATGATTAACCCTCGAGTATATGAAAAGGCAGGATACGATCCGGACCTCTATACTGGTTTTGCGTTTGGCATGGGAATAGAACGTGTGGCAATGCTCAAGTTCGGTATTGATGATATAAGATTATTCCCTGAAAATGATAAAAGGTTTTTAGAACAATTTTAAATAAGCTAGCTGATAACTAATATCTAATCGCTAAATAATTATGAAAGCATCTTATAATTGGCTAAAAGATTTCGTTGACTTTGATCTGCCGCCGAAAGAATTGGCACATACATTGACAATGGCCGGCTTTGAAGTCGAAGCGGTTGAACAAGTTGAAGATGATACAATCTTTGATATTGGTATTACACCTAACAGACCTGACTGCTTAAGTATAAGAGGCATTGCCCGTGAAATATCGGCAATTCTTGAAATTCCCATTAAAGACAACCCGGTAAAAATTGATAAAGAGGAAGGGGAGGGGCCTGTTGTCGAGATTGATGACCCTGATCTCTGCCCTCGCTATTGCTCAAGAATTATATCAGGAGTAAAAACCGGCCCATCTCCTGAATGGCTTTCAAAGCGCCTTGAATCCTGTGGCATAAGGTCGACATCCAATATCGTTGATATTACCAATTATATCCTGTTGGAACTAGGACAACCTATGCATGCCTTTGATCTCGATACTCTTTCCGGTAAGAAGATAGTTGTCAGGAAAGCCGGCGATGTAAAGACATTTACGACTCTTGATAATGAGAAGAGAAATTTATCAAAAGACACATTGCTTATATGGGATGGAGAAAAGCCTGTTGCAATTGCAGGCGTTATGGGAGGACAGAATACCGAAGTTTCAGCAGAGACAGTTAATATATTGCTTGAAAGCGCTTATTTTAATCCTTCTTCTGTAAGAAGAACATCCAAGTTGCTGAATCTTTCTACCGAATCATCATACAGATTTGAAAGAGGTATTGATTTAGAGGCTGTATCTTTCGCTCTGGACAGAGCAGCACAGATGATTGCTGAAAATACCGGGGGTCAAATAACCGCTATTTCTGATAAGTATCCTAAAACTTTCGAACCGCGAAAGATATCCTTCTCAGTAGATAAAGTCAGTTCAGTCATTGGAGTAGATATTGAGAAATCTTTCATTGAAAAAACATTAGTAAATCTTGGATTTAAAATTGAAATAGCAGAGGAGGGCATAGTTGCCATTCCACCAAGCTTCAGAAATGATGTAGAAATGGACGTCGATATCATTGAAGAAGTGGCCAGGCTTTATGGATATGATAAAATTCCTTCTACTCTGCCCGTTATGCAAATGAGCCCTGCCCCCGAGCATAAGACACAGGAACTTATTAAAACCCTGAAAGCTTCCATGGTTAAATCAGGATTTTCAGAAGTTATAAACTATAGTTTTATGAATCCCGATGTGCTTGATAAATTAAATTTACCTTCTGATGATAAAAGGAGGAATCTCATTTATATTAAGAATCCATTGAGAAAAGAAGATTCAGCCATGAGGACAACACTGATCCCGGCACTGTTAAATAATGTCAACTTGAATTTAAACCGTGGGGAAAAAATGCTGCGTTTCTTTGAAATATCCAGAGTTTTTTTACCAACAGACCGGAAACTGCCTGATGAGATTGTCCAAATGGCTGCAGTCTACCATAAAGAAAATGGATCTTCCATCTGGCAAAGCAAGCATGATGGATTTTATGATTTAAAGGGCGCGCTGGAAAACATTTTTGCAGAGTTAAAATTAACAAATGTTTCTTTTATTAAAGATTCTAATGCTGCCGAAATGTATTTGCATCCAGGTAAATCAGGTTATATTTTTATTGATAATAAAAAGGTTGGATATATTGGCGCACTACATCCAGGCGTTGCAGAAGCCTTTGATATTAAGGGTGACATAACTGTTGCAGAGATATATAACATAGATAAAATACTTAATATGATTCCTTCAAAAACAACTTATGCTTCTTTACCAAAGTATCCATATGTTGAAAGAGATGCCGCCATAGTTGTGAATGATGATGTGACTGTATCTGCTGTAATGAAAGTGATTCTTGGTATGGAATCTGATATTATTGAAACAGTAAATCTTTTTGATATTTATAAAGAGAAGCCTATACCAAAAGATAAAAAGAGCCTTGCTTTTTCAATTCGTTACCGTTCTGCGGAAAGAACTCTTACAGACAGCGAAGTTGATCAATTGAATTCAGAAATAATTAAACGGCTTCAGGTTAATCTTGATGCAGAATTGCGCGGTTAAAAGGAAACCGCAGTCATTATAAACATCCCATTTAGAATTCCCGCCCTCTATTTCCTTTTTTCATCAGATTAATGTATATTATTCTGCTGCCTGAATTAAGGTGCAAATGTCTGGAAGAGAGTGAACGTAAAGAAAAAAGATCGTTCCATCCGTTTTAACCGCCTGGGCTGTTTAAACCGATAACAACTTGTTCCGGAAGAAAAAGGAGGTAAGGGAGTAGCATGTCAGAAATGAAATTGTCATTGCTGGATAAAAAGATTGCGCAGTTTTGTGATAGCTCCACAGAGTTATTGACAGATATCCATGCCAGGAATAAGAGTCGAAATAAGGGTACGTCAAAACAGGGAAGAAGGATGCAAGAAACCATCTCCATTCCAGACCAGGATATCGACTTGCCCGATGAGGAGACTTTCGAATTATAAAATGGTCCAGGTAAACAACTTAGATAAATGTTATGGCCGGCAGGTCATTTTTGAGAAGGCAGGTTTTATCCTCAATCCGGGTGAACGTGTCGGCCTTGTCGGCAGAAACGGGCACGGCAAAACCACTCTCTTTAAAATGATACTGGGGCAGGAACACCCTGATTCAGGATGTATTAGTATCCCCAGCGGATATAAGATAGGTCATCTGTCACAGCATCTCAGCTTTTCCGGGGACACTGTGCTGAAGGAGGCGTGCCTGAGTCTCCGGGACACCGAGGACGGCATTGATCAGACGTATAAGGCGGAAATTATTCTTATGGGGCTCGGTTTTGCCATGGAAGATTTCAGTCTCAATCCATTGGATTTGTCAGGGGGATATCAGGTCCGTTTAAATCTTGCAAAGGTGCTGGTTTCCGACCCTGATCTTCTCCTGCTTGACGAGCCTACCAACTACCTTGATATTATCTCCCTTCGCTGGCTTACACAGTTTTTGCGTAACTGGAAAAAGGAGCTCATAATCATTACCCATGACCGTGATTTCATGGACGGTGTGACTACACATACTATGGCCATACACCGGTGCAAAATGCGGAAAGAAGCCGGCCCGACTGAAAAGGTATATCAGCAGCTGCTGCTGGAGGAAGAGATACACGAAAAGACCAGGGTGAACGATGATAAAAAGCGCAAAGAAACAGAGGAATTCATAAACAGGTTCAGGGCAAAGGCAACCAAGGCAAAGGCTGTTCAGTCGAGGGTAAAGGCCCTGCAGAAAAAAGACCGCCTTGAAAAATTGACAGAGATAAGGAACCTTGATTTTGCGTTCAAATCAGCGCCTTTTACAGGGAAGCGGCTTATGGAAGTTGATGACATATCTTTTTCTTTTGACAATGACCGTCCTCCCCTGATTGATGGATTGACCTTTTCAGTAGGAAAGAAGGACCGTATCGCCATTATCGGTAAAAACGGCAAGGGAAAGACAACACTACTGAACCTGCTTGCAAAAGAAATGAAAACCAGGACCGGGAATGTCAGTCATCATGATCAGCTGCAGATGGCCTATTTTGGCCAGACTAATATAAACCGCCTTAACCTGCACAAAACCATTGAAGAAGAGATTATGGATGTGCATCCCGAAGGCAACCGGGGTGCGGCCCGCAAGATATGCGGCATTATGATGTTCCCCGGGGACAACGCGGTAAAAAAGATCAGTGTCCTTTCCGGCGGTGAAAAGAGCCGTGTGCTGCTCGGCAAGCTGCTTGTCAGCCCCTCCAACATGCTCATGCTCGATGAGCCGACAAATCATCTTGATATGGAATCTAACGATTCCCTGGTTGAGGCCATAGATTATTTCAACGGCTCTGTAATTATAGTAACTCACAGTGAAATGATGCTCCACGCTCTGGCTACGCGTCTGATTGTCTTTGATGACGGGAAAGTAACTTTATTTGAAGGAACGTATCAGGACTTCCTTGACCGGGTTGGCTGGAAGAGTGAGAATGATTCAGGCACACCGCGTGTCAAAAAAAATAAGTCCAGGAATAATTCTGTTAATAAAAAACAACTCCGGCGCGAACGGGCTGAGCTGCTGAATAAAAAATCAAGGACAATGGGCGCCTTGCAAAAGAGCATTGATGAAGCGGAAAAAGAAATTGTAAAGATGGAAGAAAAGATCGAACATGACAACCGGGCAATTATGGAGGCCTCACTGAAGGGCGAAGGGGAAACCATTAAAGTACTCTCAAAAAAACTCCACGATTCAAAATCCAAAGTCGAATCTCTTTTTGTAAAGCTTGACGTGCTGCGCACACAGATTGAAGACAGGACAAAAGAGTTTGAGGAAGAGCTGGAAGATTTGCTGACCGTTCGATAGCCTTGAAGTACTGAAACCCGGAGGTTCAAAAATAAAAAATCCGTGGGCTTCATTCTCCTCTTTGCCTTCGTCAAAAGCCTGTACCTGTGATCATGAGAAGTGAGAAAAATAAATGGCGCCCCCTGCATGACTCGAACATGCGACACCAGGTTTAGGAAACCTGTGCTCTATCCACCTGAGCTAAGGGGGCTTTTTAGCTATAAGCCGTGAGCGATCAGCTTTCAGCTTAAATAAACAGATTCATATTATAATTTTTTTCATGTACTAAGGCAACACGCCAGCCTGTTTTTCAAATAAAACAGAAGATAGTTTATTCTCATAATCCCGTGAATCAAGAAGGGCTCAGTAAATCATGGATAATATCCGTTACCGCCCGGAAATCTATCTTACCGCTGCCCATCCTGGGAAGTTCGTTTATGACAATGAACTTTCGCGGGAGGGCGATTTTCGGCAGATGTTCCGACATACGCTTCAGTAAATCTTTTTCATCGATCTCCCGAGTAACTGCAGCAACTATTCTGGATCCTTTGACTGCATCGGGGATTTCGACTACACAACAAAAAACATCATCAGGCAGAAATTTTTCGAGTACATCTTCTACTTTGACCAGGGACACCATTTCGCCGCCGATTTTTACGAATCGTTTCAGCCTTCCTGCGTGCCAGAGATAACCATCTTCATCCAGAGAACCCATATCACCGGTATCATACCAGCCTTGCCTGATACGCATTGAAGTCTCTTCAAGGTCACCAAGGTATCCTTTCATTACGAGGTCTCCCTTGACCATAATCCTGCCAACCTCATTGACGTTACACTCCTTGCCTGTTTCGAGATTCTCTATGCGTACGTGTACATCAGGAAGCGCTTGTCCAACACTTCCGGGCCTGTTGTGCGCAGGCGTATTGGCCGAAATGCACGGTGATGTTTCCGTTGCCCCATAACCTTCATACAGCACAATACCATGTTTTTTCAGAAAGCCTTCGCGGAGTGCGTCGGGACATTTATCGGCTCCGCTTACAACCAGGCGCAGACTCCCGAAATCCCCGGACTCAGACTTCCGGAGGTAACCCCACAGAAAGCTCGGCGTACCGACCATCATAGTCGGTTTTTCCTCACGGATTATAGTGCAGACCTCCTTATAATCAACCGGGTTAGCATAGGGAATCATAGTCATGCCGTGATAAAGTGGGAGCCAGAGGTTTACAGTAAGCCCAAAGACATGAAAATAAGGGAGGGTCGCAAGCATTCTGTCATTCTCGGTAAGATCGTAAATTGTACTGACATTAGTTATATTTGATCTGATATTACGATGTGTCAATTGTATTGCTTTCGGGTCTTTTTCGCTCCCGCTTGTAAAGAGTATGACAACATTATCATCGTCCTTTCCTGCATGGATCATTTTCTGCAGCAGCGCAGCCGGAAGTTTTGACTCGAGAGCTGCCGCAAGTTTTTCGATCTTATTGATTCCTTCCATAATATCTTCGATAAAGACCATGCCGTCAACAAGGGGGCAGTTAATTTTTTTCAGAAGCGTCCTGGAAGTAATAATCGTCCTGAAACCGCATTTCTTCTGTGCGTATTCAGCATTCTTGTCAGCCCCTGTTGAGTAGTTGATCATAACAGGCGTTCTGCCGCTCATTACGGAAGCGATAATAGAAAGGGCGCAACCAGCCGAGGTTGGAATCATTATTCCGATAAAACCTTCCCGGTATTTACTGAACTTCTTCTTGAGAATGAGTGAAGCAATGAGGGCCTCTGAATAGGTAATTCTTCTATTCGTATTTCGGTCTATAAATGCAAGCTTGTTTCCAAATTTCTTTGCCGTACGAACAAAATGCCGATGTAGAAGCATCATGAATCCCTCAAAAAAATGGTCGGGGCGAGAGGATTTGAACCTCCGACCTCACGGTCCCGAACCGTGCGC
>CAYMUX010000042.1:23167-26426 GCA_964393845.1 uncultured Nitrospiraceae bacterium | reverse complement strand
AGGCTCATATCGTCAATGAATTTATTGTCTTCTTCTTTGTGGGAACGTTGTCTTTCAGAATGTGAGTTCGGTATTTTCAGAGTGAGGTCTTCCCCTCATTTCAATAAACCTCTCTTCTTGCTAATTTAGCGTAATCGACTTGTACTTATTGTTGTTTGTTTCAACTGTTTCCAATACCACAGCATTCGCATCAGCAACAGAGATAATGTAATATATGCCCGCAGTAATACCCGATGGTATCGTTACTGATGTACTTCCTGAATTTGTCGCCCCAGCCACTATGTTCGGCACAGCCCTCTCTCCAAGATACGTATCTCCTGCATCATATATATTGTTGCTGGATAGATAAAGTTTAGTCGTTGAAGCTCCAGCATCTCCTCCGCCGTTATTCTTAATTGCAGTTGTAACAGTAATCGTTGCGCCTCTGACTGCGCTTGTGGGTGCGGAAAGTGTAGACACTGTCAGATCAGGGCCTATTTTGATAGACTTGCTCTTGTTATTATTTGTCTCGTTCAACTCTGCAACAACATTGTCGGCGTCTGCCCTTGCTATGATGTAGCGTGTGCCTGAAGTTGTTCCGGCAGGTATGGTTACAGATATACTGCCTGTATCTGTTGCCCCTGCCGCAAGCGCAGGCACGGCCCTGCTTCCGATCAATGTGTCTAATGCATCCCATGAGCTATTGGTTGAAAGATATATTTTGGTTGTTGTTGCACCAGATGGACATCCTCCGCTGTTTTTTGTCGTGTCGGTCACTGAGATGGCCTTTCCCGCGCCTGATGTTGCAGGCGCTGTTACTGCAGAGACAATAAGATCAGGTCCGGTCTTTATCGTCTTGTACTTAGTGTTGTTTGTCTCATTTGTTTCTGCAATTACATTGTCGGCGTCTGCTTTGGCAATGACGTAATATGTCCCTACTCCTGCAGCGCATGCGTTAGCCGGCACGGTTACAGTTGTAGTTCCCGTGTTTGTAGCTCCTGCTGCAAGGGCAGGCACTGCCCTGCTTCCAAGCAATGTATCTCCTGCGTCAAGCGTATTGTTTGCTGACCAATAGAACTTTGTTGTTGATGCCCCTGCCGTGCCTGTCCCGTTGTTCTTTGTTGTGTCGGTTATATTGATGGGTGATCCGGGTATTCCTGTTGCCGGTTCTGTGAGAGCGGAGATAATGAGGTCTTTGGATCCGCAAACGCCGCCTTCATCCGTCTGCCCGTTGCAGTTGTCATCTACTCCGTTACAAACTTCTGCTGCTCCCGGATGGATAGCTGCATTACCGTCATTGCAGTCTGTATTATTAGCTGCATAACCAACTGGCTGTGTACAGGCTGCTGTTGAGCTTGCAGGACCACCATAACCGTCTGCATCTGTATCTGCATACCATGTGCTACGTCCTGTTACCCCAGGGTCTGCATCATCAATTAACGTATCGCAGTCATTGTCTATACCGTCACATATCTCGACTGCTCCGGGGTTGATAGAAGCGTTAGTATCATCACAATCAGGACCCGAAGGATATCCATCTCCATCTGAATCTATATGAGTGATTTGAACAGGGAAATATCTGTCAGATGTAGTCCCGTCTCCTAACGAGCCATAAGCATTGGACCCCCATGCCCACAGTGTACCGTCTGATTTCAATGCTAACGTACTATGCCCCCCTTTTGCACTGGATATCCAGTGATTATCCGTACCAATCTGTGCAGGGGAAAGAACGCCGATTGTTGTTCCGTTTCCTAACTGGCCATCACTGTTATCTCCCCATGACCATATTGTACCGTTTGATTTGTGAGCTATCGTGAAACTGCCTCTTCCCGGAGTAATGGAACTCCAATTGTTATCCGCGCCAATTTGAACAGGAGATAGACTGTTAACTATTGTACCGTTTCCTAACTGACCAAAATTGTTATATCCCCATGACCATAATGTTCCGTTTGATTTAATGGCCAGCGTATGCCATGTCCCTGCTGCAATTAAATTCCAATCATTATCCGTACCTACTTGTGCCGGCGATTTCGAACAGGAGTAACCACTACATGTGCCAGAAGAGCTGCGTCCCAACTGTCCAAATTCGTTGGATCCCCATGTCCACAGCGTGCCGTCCGACTTCATGGCTACTGCGTGATCATGCCCGCATACGATAGAGACCCAATTGCTGCCTGAGCCTATCTGCATGGGAGAGGATCTGTTAGTTGTAGTTCCGTCTCCCAACTGGCCTCTGAAGTTTCCTCCCCATGACCACAGTGTCCCGTTTGATTTAAGGGCTAATGTATAATGACTTCCCGCGGCAATGGAGACCCAGTCATTGTCGGAGCCAATCCTGACAGGAGAGGACTTAGAAGATGTAGTGCCATCTCCTAACTGGCCCCAATAATTATATCCCCATGTCCACAGTGTGCCGTTCGGTTTCAGTGCTACAGTGTGATGATTTCCTGCAGATATGTAAATCCATACATTACCTATGAAGACAGGATAGAGTTTGTCAATTGTAGTTCCGTCTCCTAACTGTCCATCCATGTTGGAGCCCCATGCCCACAGTGTGCCGTTTGTTTTAAGGGCCGAGGTATGCCATGTACCCACAGAAATTAAATACCAATTATTATCATTGTCTATCTGTTTTGGGGAGAAACTGTCAGTTGTTGTACCGTCTCCTAATTGCCCGTATAAATTGGAGCCCCATGCCCACAGTGTCCCGTCTGATTTAAGAACTAAGGTGAAGCTGTTTCCGCCTGTTCCATCGGGAATCCATTTGTTATCCGTACCTACCTGTATAGGAAAATACTTTTCAACTGTCGTCCCATCTCCTAATTGTCCTCCTGCATTCAATCCCCACGTCCATAACGTCCCATCCGATTTAAGAGCTATACTATGAAAATCTCCTGCCATAACGGAAACCCACTTATTGCTACTCCCTACCTGTCCCGCCGAAGTCGCACAGGGTAAACCGCTGCACGTTTCTGTTGTACTGTATCCTAATTGACCGGATCCGTTATATCCCCAAGCCCATAATGTACCGTTTGATTTGAGAGCCAGGGTATGATAAGTTCCTGCAGTAACTAACACCCAGTCTCTATCCGTACCGACCTGTACAGGCGTATAAATATCATTTGTCGTCCCATTTCCTGATTGGCCGTATTCGTTACGTCCCCAAGCCCACAATGTACCGTCTGCCTTAAGGGCAAACGTATGAAAATCTCCTGTAGAAACAGATACCCACTTATTATCACTCCCTACCTGTCCCGGAGAGGTAGCGCAGGGCGAACCA
>CAYMUX010000042.1:0-23067 GCA_964393845.1 uncultured Nitrospiraceae bacterium | reverse complement strand
TTGCACGTTTCGATTGTACTGTATCCCAACTGACCGTATTCGTTATATCCCCAGGCCCACAATGTACCGTCTGCTTTAATGGCAACAGCATGATGAGCTCCTGCTGAAATAGAAACCCAATTATTGTCACTCCCTACCTGTCCCGGAGAGGTTGAGCATGGTGAATTATTGCACGTTTCGATTGTACTGTATCCCAACTGACCGTATTCGTTATATCCCCAGGACCATAATGTCCCGTCTGCTTTAAGCGATATTGTATGATAGGTCCCTGCAGAAACAGATCTCCAGCTATTGTCCGGGCTTATTTGTGCAGGCGCGTAAACATCATTTCTATTCCCGTTACCTAATTGGCCGTACCAGTTATTTCCCCAAGCCCATAATGTCCCGTCTGCTTTAAGCGATATTGTATGTGCAAAACCTGCGGCAATCTTAGAAGATGATGCTAACGATACCATAGGAATGGACAGCACCAGAGCAAAAGCGATAACTAACTGCAATTTTATCTTATTCATCAAGAAAAATAGGAATCTTAAATCTTTCATATTTGTTACGCCAAGATGACAGGATAATTAATATTAGTATATCTATATTAGATTTGTCATTAATACGTTAGCAAATTTAATGCCATTTTTTAACACCTTGATTTTACAGACTTCGTCAAAAAATTAAAACCAATAAATGTATTATTTCCTTACACTATTTGTAGTTTACTTAACACTTTTTCTGGAGAAAAGAACGTCTTAATAAACTTAAAGGAGGCTGGAAAACAATTTAGATTCTCAAATTAACCGTAATTATTAAGATAAATAAATTTAAATATTACCGGATGTAACCGCTTCTCTTTTTAAATTATGTATGAACTGGAAATATTCTTCATCTGGATTTATTATTTCAATGCCCATTGCTTCATATAAACCTTCCGTCCTGATCCACCTTTTAACTTTTGCATCGACCTGTATGATTTTCTCTTTATAGATAAATAAATTAATGTCTGTATTTCTTGGAAAACACGTTTCTGTCTTTATGAGCATACCTTTTTCAGAAATATTATTAACAGTCCCATAGTAAACAGCGTTTAATGAAGTAACACAGAAAAATCTTATCGCTATGTTGACAGGTATCCTTTCACAAGCCCTTTTTTCCTTCCAACTTCCCCTCATTTTGCCCGCTTAATTATAAAAATTTAATTCTCTTTGATAATTCAAATGTCTTTTTACAAAAAGGTCTATTTTAATCTCTTTGAATACGCAAAAAAGATACCAGTATGCAAATAACATATTAATCAAGAGGTTGAATATTCTGCTGTTTGATAATTAGAAAATTAGCGCAGATGTGCGTGAAATCACACAGCTATAGAATTTTTAAGGGTGCAGCAGGAAGTTTATGCTTTTTAACGAATTGCAAATAGCTCTCTGGAGAATCCATAAGCTCGACTCCCATGCTGTAGTTGGCATCATCTATTTTTTCTATCCTTCTAATCCTGACATAAAACCTTGAAATCTCTTCATCTAAGGGAATAAGAATCTCAATCCTGACAATGCAAGGAAGGAAATTGCCTGTGCTTATAAACATACCGTTTTCTGAAAGATTCTTAACTGTTCCTGAATACAGCCTGTTATCACAAACATACTTTACGGGCAAGCACATATCGACTCTCTCAAAAGATCTTCTCTCCATATTAAATTAATATGCAAATAATATGCCATACTCGATTTCAATCAATATAGCCCATAACCACTTGTTTTTTATAATAAAAAATTATACCTACAAATGTCAGCATTAAATAAATCTTGTTTTTCGCCATTATATTGACAAGACTGTCATTGAAAGCAATTGCTGAGACAGGTCATATCTTAGAAACATAGAGGGATTAAAAAAAGGGGGAAGAAGATAACTTCCCCCTTTAATATTTATCTTACTATGCTCCAACAGCCTCTTCTTTGAGAATTGCCGCAAGGTCTTCATCGGGAGTGGTAATAGGTTTAATATTGTAATTCTGTACCAGAAAGTTGATTACGTTAGGCGACAAAAAGGATGGCAGTGTCGGGCCAAGCCTTATGTCCTTGATGCCGAGATAAAGCAGGGTAAGCAGTATTGCCACGGCTTTTTGTTCATACCAGGACAGCACATAAGATATAGGCAGTTCATTAACACTGACGCCAAATGCCTTTGAAAGTGCAAGGGCAATCTGTATTGCCGAATATGCATCGTTACACTGGCCTATGTCAAGCAGGCGGGGTATGCCTCCTATATCTCCCAATTCTTTATCAAAGAATCTGAACTTACCGCATGCGAGCGTCAATACCACACAGTCTCCGGGGACTTTCTCAACAAACTCGGTATAATAATTTCGACCTGGTTTGGCGCCGTCGCATCCGGCAACAAGAAAGAAGTGACGGATCGCGCCGCTCTTTACTCCATCTATTATCTTATCCGCAACTTCCATAACTGCATTTCTCGCAAATCCTGTCATGACGGTCTTACCCGGAACATCTTCGTTAAAGCCAGGCAGCTCTAGCGCCCTTTTGATCGCAGGGCTATAATCATCGTTTTGAATATGGGTAATACCGGGCCAGCCAACCAATCCGCAAGTGAATATATTCTCTTTATATGATTCATGCGGCTTCTGGATGCAATTTGTCGTCATTACAATGGCTCCGGGAAATGTAGCAAATTCTTTATGTTGATTTTGCCACGCTGTACCATAATGCCCATAAAAGTGAGGATATTTCTTTAGCTCAGGATACCCGTGAGTCGGGAGCATTTCTCCGTGGGTATATATATTAATTCCTTGTCCATCGGTCTGTTTGAGTATTGCCTCGATATCATGAAGGTCGTGACCGGATACCAGAATCGCCTTCCCTTTTTTGGCGCCCAGAGGCACTTTTGTCGGCACCGGATGCCCATACTTACCGGTATTGGCTGAATCGAGCAGTTCCATAGTTTTTAAATTAATTTCTCCACATTTCAGCGCAATAGCAATCCATTCTTCAAGGGTAAGTCCCTTATTGAGCATGGCCCTCAATGCCTCATGTACATAAGCATATACGGCATCATCTTTATGACCGAAAATCTGTGCATGATATGCATATGCAGCGATACCCTTTAAACCATATAGCGTTGTCTGTTCAAGGGATAAAATATCGGCATTGACTTCATTAGGTGTAATGATCGTTTCTTCACCCTGCCTGACCAAGCCGTCAAGAGTTTTCTCCGGCCAAAATGTTGCCGGGTCTTCAGCGAACTCAACCTTCCCGCCGGCTGCTTTGACATTCTCCTTGAGTTTCTCTCTCAATTCGATGCACTTATTAATAATTGTTACAAATCTTTCGGGATCAAAGTTTACATTCGTCAGTGTGGAAAATAGCGCGCTTACGGTAAACTCATCAACTTCGGCATCGGTAATACCGATCTTCCTGCCCTCAACTGCGTAAAGAGAGAGCCCTTTAAGCGCATGGACCAGAAGATCCTGAAGCGCAGCCACATCCGGCTTCTTTCCACAAGTGCCGATCTTAATGCATCCTCCTCCTTTTGATACCTGCTCACATTGATTACAAAACATAATGTACCTCCTTTTAATTGGGTTGTTAATGTAAGTTAATTTTCATCATCTGGTCTTATCTTATCACCAGTGGTCCTTGATGTCCTTGACTTATGTCAAAAAGGGGGAAACTGGAATTTTTGACATGAAAGCATAATTAATGGTATTAATGTATCCAAGATGGGCAAAAAATCATCCGATCATCTATCAGGTATATCAACCATACCTCTTTTCCACGGACTTTCTGAGTCAGCCCTCAGTCTGCTTGACAATATTCTTGAAGAGCGGGAATTTTTAAACGGAGAAAATATTTTTACCGAAGGCAGCAAGTCTATCGGCTTCTATATTATTCTTAAGGGCCGTGTAAAGGTATTTAAACTATCGGCAGAAGGCAAGGAACAAATACTTCATATCGTTGGGGCAAAGGAATTACTCGGCGCGGTCTCTGCATTTGCGGGCAATCCATATCCAGCATTCGCTGATGCAATGGAAAAGACGAGAGCCCTTTTTCTCCCTCAAAAGGACTTTCTTGCCTTAATCAAAAAGGAACCTTCTGTTGTAATGAATATGATGGCAAACCTTGCGATGCGCTTGCAGCACTTTACCAGAATGATCGACGATCTGTCTCTAAAAGAAGTGCCCGGAAGGCTTGCTGCCTATCTCCTTTATCTGTGTGAACAGACCGGATGCAGTGATTCAGTAGAGATAGACATTTCCAAGGGACAGCTTGCCAGCCTTCTCGGTACGATACCGGAAACCCTTTCCCGGATACTCCGCAAACTGAGCGATAACGGGGTGCTTGAGGTCAGAGGCAGGAAAATCAGATTAATGAACAAGAAAGCACTGCAGGATATTATTAATGATGGCCATCGATAACTTTAAAAGCGTCAACGATACATATGGGCATTGTGAGGTAAAGCATCTATGAAGCCTTTATCCGCCTCTTTGTCCATTCGATCAAACCTCCCGCAGAAATCAGCTCCTGCATAAAAGGTGGAATAGGTTTCGCAGTGTACTTTTCACCTTTGGTGATATTTTTTATAACACCTTCGTCCGCATCAACTTCAATCTCATCGCCTTCTTTTATTCTGCCGGATGCTTCTTCCGACTCAAAGATGGGCAGACCTATATTAAATGCGTTCCGGTAAAAAATCCTCGCAAAGCTTTTTGCAACAACTGCCTGAATACCGGCAGCCTTAATTGCAATAGGCGCATGTTCCCTTGAAGAGCCGCAGCCGAAATTGGCTTCTGCAACAATCAGATCACCTGACCGGACTTTGGAAGAGAAATCCTTATCGGCATCTTCCATGATATGTTTTGCGAGCTCTTTCGGGTCCGATGTATTAAGATAGCGCGCAGGTATGATCGCATCAGTATCTATGTTATTGCCGAATTTCCAGACCTTGCCTTTTAAAATCATATTACCTCCTCCGGAATTCCGATTCTGCCAAGGACAGCCGATGCCGCTGCTACAGCCGGGTTCGAAAGATAAACCTCACTCTCAGGATGACCCATTCTGCCTACGAAATTCCTGTTTGTAGTTGCAATGGCCTTCTCACCTTTTGCAAGAATTCCCATATGGCCGCCGAGGCAAGGCCCGCAGGTAGGGGTCGAAAATACCGCTTCCGCATTAACAAATATCTCGGCCAGTCCTTCTTTAACGGCCTGCAGAAAGATCTGCTGTGTAGCGGGGATAACTATCATTCTTGTATTGGGACTGACTTTTTTCCCTTTTATAATTTCTGCCGCTTCCCTGAGGTCTTCAATCCTGCCGTTTGTACATGAGCCGATAACAACCTGATCTATTGTCACGGATGATAAATCCGCTGCCGGCTTTGTATTGGACGGCAGGTGAGGACATGATACCGTGGGCATTATCTTTGAACAGTCATATTCCTTTATATCCACATACGCTGCATCTTTATCTGAAGCGTAGAATTTATATTCTCTCTTCGCCCTTCCCTTTACGTAATCTTCCGTTATTTTATCAGGGACAATAATACCGTTCTTGCCGCCAGCCTCTATTGCCATATTACACATTGTCAGTCTGCCCGACATCTGAAGCGAGCTGATGGTTTCCCCCTCAAATTCCATTGCCCTGTAAAGAGCGCCGTCAACTCCGATATCGCCTATTGTATGAAGGATTAAATCCTTGCCGCTGACCCACTTGTTTAATTTTCCGTAATAGATAAATTTCATGGATTCAGGCACCTTAAACCAGCATTCAGCTGTTGCCATTGCCGAGGCAACATCCGTGGATCCGACACCGGTGGAGAAAGCCCCGAGCGCGCCGTAAGTACAGGTATGACTGTCAGCGCCTATCACAAGATCTCCCGGAACGACAAGTCCCTGTTCTGGTAAAAGCGCATGCTCCACACCCATCCTGCCGACTTCAAAATACAGACTGAGACCATATTCCCTTGAAAATTCCCTGAGCATCTTACACTGCTCTGCGGCCTTTATATCTTTCTGGGGCGCAAAGTGATCAGGTATTAAAGCCACCCTGTCTTTATTAAAGACTTCTTTGGTCCCGATTTTTTTAAATTCGGTGATTGAAATCGGCGCTGTAATATCATTGGCAAGTATGAGATCAACCTTTGCGTTAATCAACTCTCCCGCTGATACCTTGTCCTTGCCTGCATGCACTGCAAGAATTTTTTCCGTTATTGTCACGCTTCCTCCAGAAATAAATAGATGTATCCGAAATACTACAAAATACACTTTGAAATAGTCAATTCATGAAGCTTAAATATTAACTGTAAATTTGCTTTGGTTTCTCGCTGGTCCACTCAACTGGATTATATACGTATTTTGCAGTATAATTTTTCCTGCATACATATCGTGCTGTCATCAATTATCACTACAGGAGGTATTACCCATCAAAAAAAGCAAAAAGATATCAAAATTAATGAAGATCCGTTGTTCACAATGCGGCTCCTGCTGCTGTGATCCAATCATTGAAGTAACACATTATGACATCAGGAGACTGGTTAAACACACCGGCATATCTGCTGACAGACTAATAAGATTGCATGCCAAATCCGACTTCGAATCAGTTGATGACAGTGATTTAATAAGATTATCATATGGCAATCGAAAAATATCCTTAAGAAAGAATAAAAATGGCTCGTGTTTATTTCTCTCGGAAAACAGGCAATGTACGGCATACGAAGCAAGGCCTATGTCTTGCCGCATTTTTCCGATTGACGTTATCCTTGGTGACGAAAATAAAGTAACTGATTTTGAACTCTCAGATGTTGTTCGTGACAAGTTTGTTAAATGTAAACATTATTACGGGAAATCTGATTCTTACAAAAGTTTCAGACTTAAAGCGCTACAATCCGGAAACGAGACTGACTCTTACTGGGGAAAAATTAAACAATGGAACAGGCGATCTGAAAAAGGGGGGAAGTCTGATTTTCTCAATTTCCTGGGTTTTAATATCCCTCAATAGAGAAGATACTAATATACCTGCTTCTTAACATGCTTTCTTCTTACAACAGTGATTAGTATCTTTAAGCAGCTGCATGAAGTTTGTTATTATTAAACAGACCGCCGTTTAATACTTAATTTCGTGATATAATTTAGCTAAAAATAGTTCTAATTATAAAGGAGGGCTTATGTTCGCTGAAGTACAAATTATTGAGGGCGGCAAGTTGATAAGAACGGAGAATATGAAGCTGCATCCGGTAAAGGAATTCAACAATAACATTATTCTATATGAAAACGAAGACGGACGGGCAGTAGTATATTTCAAGGTAAAAAACGATTATGTTTTAATTTCAATCGACATGGCATAGAATAGGACAACTTTCTTTCTCGATGCCGGGTATGCAACATTAAAGTTCACTCCTTCTGGATCCATCTCATAGGCAGTTTAATCATAAAAGTAGTACCCTCCCCAGGTTTACTTGTTACTTCAATCTCACCCATATGTTCCGATACGATACGTTTTACCAACGGCAAGCCCATGCCGTACCGTTTATCTTTTGAGCTGAACATCGGATTAAATATGTTGCCGATATCTTCCGGACGAATGCCGTAGCCTGTATCTGAAACTTCAAGATTAATAGTATTATCCCCCTCATAGACAGAGATGGTTATTTTCCCTCCGTCAGGAGTTGCCTCAGCAGAATTTTTTATCAAATGAGAAAGAGCAATTTGAAACAGGTTTTTCTGGACGTTGGCTTTCAATGGATTCTTTGCAGGATTAAAAACTACCTCAATTTTCTTACCTGCTATCATATTTTCAATAATAGGGATAAGACTTTCCACAACCTCGTTGACATCTTCATACCTGAACATGGACTTTTTGCCTTTCAGCACAGATTGAAAGTCCTTAACAATATTGTCCAGTTTCTCAACCTCATCGATAATGCTTTCGAGTTTCGATACCAGTCTCTCCGGCACGTCCTCTTTATCAAGCATCCTCTTACATGTTAATCCGATCACAGCTGCAGGGTTTCTGATCTTGTCCGCCAGAGTCAATGCCATTAAGCTCATAGTCCTCTCCGAAACAAGGCTTACCATTTCCTGGTTGTATTCTTCAAGTAAATGTTTGTAATCCTTTTCCATCAGCATTAATTTATTAAAATGGACCGCCTTCTCGACTGAATGAACGAGCAGCTCGGAAGTAAAAGGTTTGATTATAAAATCGAAGGCCCCTATTTTTAATGCACCGAGCACTTTTTCCATATCAGCATATGCCGTCATAAGGATTACGGGTGTCGTTGGATTAATGTCGTGAATCAGCCTGAGAAGTTCAATCCCTGATTTGGACGGCATCACAATATCGGTCAAAACGGCATCAATATTGTTTATCTGAAACCGCTCGATTGCATCATCTACGCCTGATGAAGAAACAACATTATATCCATATTCTTTTAAAAGCAGGGAAGAAGACTCAAGAACCGACGGGTCATCGTCTACAACAAGCACAGATCCGTATTTCCCCTTTTCCATAAATCCGACCTCCTTATAAAGGAAAGTATAGCCCATGTCTTTCAGACTATCAACTGTTTCCTGATCACTGCCCCCGCCTGATCGGTAAAACGCCTGATCGGTAAAATTGACATCTCTTAGATTATTTGAATATGATAATCACACTTCAACAAGAGGGAGGTGAACCGATTGCCTACAGTTTCCTGTTTTAATATGTTCAACACAGATTCAGGCTGAAGTAGTCTTGCAAACCTGGTCCAGGTTTTTCGGCTGAGGAGACTGTACGGTTCACTGTTCACGTTCCGAATCTTTTAAAACGCTTCTCTCTTCACGATCATATCCACTCAGTCTACCAGTCGCAAGATAACCATAATCCATTGTAATTGACTATACGGCAAATGTCATTCGTCATTTTCCATTGATGATTGGCATATGGCATTTGAAGATTTTATCGGGGGGTATGGGACTGGTGTCCCTCCTGGTCTGCAAAACCAGCGACAGGATATTGAGAAAATGTCCTGGTGAGTTCAATTCTCACTATCCCCCTCCAATTGATAGACATAGAAAGGAAAACATTAAGATATGAACGTACAGCCTTCATACGATAAGGACTTACTGAAAATCACAATAGACGGGAAAGAGATCATCTGCGAAAAAGGGAAGACCGTTCTTGAAGCGGCAAAGATTTCAGAGATTGACATCCCTACTCTCTGTCATGACGAAAGGCTGGAATCTTACGGCGGTTGCAGGTTATGTCTCGTTGAAATAAAAGGCATAAACCGTCCGCTCCCATCCTGTACCACTCCGGTAACAGAAGGGATGGAAGTTACTACGGAAAGCAACAAACTGACGTTGCTGAGGAGAAGCACACTTTCGCTTCTGCTTTCAAATCACCCTAATGACTGCATGCTCTGTGAAAAGACAGGCGACTGCCGCCTGCAGGATCTTGTATACAGATACAACGTAAGATGGGATCACTTTGAAGGACAGGTATTGACACTCCCGCTAAAAGAAGACAACCCGTTCATAACATTTGATCCAGGAAAATGCATCTTATGCGGAAGGTGCGTGAGGATATGCAATGAGATTGTAATGGCAGAGACCATTGATATGACAGGAAGGGGATTTAACGCTATGCCCGGCACTGCATTCGGCAAGCCTCATTCATTGGATAACTGCGAGTTCTGCGGACAGTGTATTTCAACCTGTCCCGTTGGAGCGCTTACGGCAAAGCCGTCAAAAGGGATGGGACGAAGTTATGACATGAAGAAGGTCAAGACCACATGCACATATTGCGGAACAGGATGCAATTTTTATCTGAACGTAAAAGACAATAAGGTTGTCAGGGTAACATCCGATTATGATTCTCCTGTGAATAAAGGAAATCTGTGCATTAAAGGAAGATTCGGATATGAATTTATTCATCACCCTGACCGTTTGACTACGCCATTAATACGCAAAGGGAATAAATTTCATCCTGTTTCATGGGATGAGGCCCTGGATATTGTCGCGGACAAATTCAAAAAGCTTCTAATAAAATACGGCCCGGATGCTGCCGGAGCTTTTTCATCAGCGCGCTGCACAAATGAAGAAAACTTTCTGCTTGCTAAATGGGTAAGGGCTTGTTTCGGCAGCAACAATGTAGACAACTGCGCCCGTGTCTGTCATGCGCCAACAGTAGCGGGACTTGCAAAATCCTTCGGTGCAGGGGCCGCAACCAATTCATTCGATCAGATAGCCGGAGCGGACACACTTTTCGTAATTGGTTCAAATACGACGGAAGGGCATCCGATCGTTTCCCTGCATCTCAAAAAGGCGCTGCAAAACGGGGCGAGGCTTATTGTCGCTGATCCAAGAAGAATAGAATTGGTGAAATACTCCGACGTTTGGCTTAATCTCCGTCCGGGAGGCAATATAGCCTTGCTCAACGGGCTTATCCATATCATTTTTAAAGAGGGCTGGGAGAACCGGTATTTCATCTCTCAAAGAACAGAGGGAGTGGAAGAATTAAAGAAAAAGGTCAGTGAATACACACTGGACAGAGTGGAGAGTATCACAGGCGTTTCAGGAGAAAAACTAAGAACAGCCGCAAGGTTGTATGCAAAGGCAGAGAACGCAATGATACTTTATGGTCTTGGAGTTACCGAACATCTGACCGGCACAGAGAACGCAATTGCAATCGCTAATCTTGCGCTTGCCTGCGGACAGATTGGAAGGCCTTCAACAGGAGTTATGGCTCTCAGAGGGCAGAACAATGTGCAGGGCGCATGTGATGTCGGGCCTCTTCCAAACGCACTGCCGGGTTATCACTATGTCACTGATGAAAAAAGCAGGGCAAAGTTCGAGAAGGCATGGAATATTAAAGTCAGCAGTAAGCCTGGACTCAAGACTGTTGAGATGCTGGATGAAGCCCTGAAAGGGAACTTCAAAGGGATGTACTTACTCGGAATAGACCCAGCACATACTGATCCGAATCTTCATCACGTTAGGAAGGCGCTGCAAGCGCTTGAATTTCTGGTGGTGCAGGATATCTTTCCTACAGAGACCACACAGTTTGCCCATGTTATCCTGCCAGGAGCAAGCTTTGCGGAGAAAGATGGAACCTTTACAAACGGAGAACGCAGGGTTCAGAGGATACGAAAAGCCATCGAGCCTTTATCGGGAATGGCTGAGTGGCAGGTCATCTGTGAGCTGTCAACCCGGATGGGTTATCCCATGAAGTATAATCATTCCTCGGAGATCATGGATGAAATTGCAAGTCTTGCGCCTGCCTACGGCGGCATCAACTATAAACGTCTTGAGAAAGAGAGTCTCCAGTGGCCCTGTCCTGCCAAAGGCCATCAGGGGACAACAACACTTTATAAAGAGTCGTTTTCAAGACCTGGAGGACTTGCCGCATTTATCCCCCTTGACCATAAAGGTTCAGGGGAAAATATCGACAGGGATTACCCTTTCATACTTATAACTGGACGAAGACGCGAACACTACAATAACGGGTCTATGACAAGGCGAGTAAAAGGAATAATGGAGCTCTGCCCTGAAGAACTTCTTGAGATCAATCCCAAAGATGCAAACCGTTTGAATATCAAGGACGGAGATATGGTTAAAGTTGCTTCAAAGCGCGGAGAGATTCAGGTAAAAGTAAAAATAACAGACCGTTCTCAGGAGGGAATGCTATTTTTATCTTTTCACTATCAGAATGCATTGACAAATCTCGTGACCTCGGAATTTAGAGATGAAATTGCAGGCACGCCAGAGTACAAGGCATGCGCTGTAAAGATCATAAAATAGAATCTTTGAAATTGTATTACATGCTTTAAATACAAGGAGGCGATATTATGCAGAAACTAAAGCAGTCAAAATCCGCTAAGGTTAAGGAAGCTGGTGCAAATTGTATCATAGAAAAAGTGCGTCTGACTCAGAACGTAACAGCAGGCGGCTGAGCAGCAAAGCTGGGTCCGGCGGACCTGACCGAGATTCTGACAGGCCTGCATAAATGCAAAGACCGGAGGATTGTAGTTGGTCCCGGTGATGACGCAGGAGTTTTACGCTTCAAAGACATTATGCTTGTGGAAACAGTAGACGTAATCACGCCGATTGTTGACGATCCTTATGAATTTGGGGCGATATGCGCGGCAAATTCCGTGAGTGACGTTTATGCAATGGGAGGGACGCCACTTTCTGCGCTCGCTGTTCTCGGTTTTTCATCCTGTGATTTTAGTTCTTCTGTTATTAAAAGATTACTGAAAGGATGCATTGACAAACTCGACGAGGCAGGCGCATGCCTCGTCGGCGGACACAGCATTGAAGACAAGGAATTAAAATTCGGTCTTGCTGTAACAGGAGTTGTTGACAGGAAGACAATTTTGAGAGTGGCGGGTGCGTCTCCGGGGGATATTCTTGTTCTTACGAAACCCCTCGGCACAGGCATCCTTACATCCGCTGCTAAACGAGGCAGGGTGAAAGGCTCTGCATTAAATAAGGTCATTGCTTCAATGCTTCAGCTTAATAAGGCCGCATCAAAGGCCGCTGTCCTGTCAGGCTCACGGGCTGCAACGGATGTGACAGGATTTGGTTTGCTGGGTCATGGATTGAATATGGCAAAAAGCTCACGGGCAGACCTCGTTATTTTCTATGACAAAGTGCCGGTAATGAATGGAGTAAAAAAGTTTGTTGCGGAAGGGATAGTTCCTAAAGGGGCCCGCAAAAATTATGACTTCTGCAGTAAAGATATAATCTTTACTAAAAACTTTTCACATGATGATCAATTAATTCTGTCAGACCCTCAGACATCTGGCGGCCTGCTCATTGCGCTTCCGCCAAAGGGCATAAAAAAGTTCGAGCGTATTGCAAAGAAGGATAAAATATCTTACTGGGTTATCGGGGAGGTGATAAAAGGGAAAGGGAAGATCATTGTGAAATAGTATCGCAGATAATCCGTTCAGTGAGATTTTTTGACCTGCACCATGCTAACGACAGCGTGAAGGCCAAGTCCATCCACAGCAGTTATCTAATTTTTTCTTTTGCCGGGATACTTGCCTTTCTTAGTGACTGGGCAGCACTCCGGCAACTGCAATGCGTCGGGATAGTCTTTCCTGATTATCTCAAGGAGATCAAGAATAAACGGGTTTTTCAGAAAATAACATCTTAGCCTGCCGTCGATAAAATAATCGATAACACCGGCATGTCTCAATGCTGAAAGATGCTGGGAGATATTAGACTGGCTTATTTCAACAAAATCCTGCAGGTCAGTCACGCACTTCACGCCTTTGGAAAGTTCTTCCAGTATGGCTATTCGCGCAGGATGGGCCACTAATTTCAGAGTCTCTACACGCATCAATAAATCATTCATACTTTCATATATTACGGCAACTGACTATTTAAGATCAAGAAAGTTGATACGGTTTAAAACTCATACCTCACCTGAACATAAACATTATCATTCTCATCAAGACTCCCGAACTGGTTCCACTCATCTCCGCCGCCAAATACATTCGCTCCAACCGCCGCCCACACGGAATCGCAGAAGTTGCATTTGACCTCCGGGTTTAACAGATAATCACCGTCAGACGGGCTGTAGAAAGAAAAGATGGAGAGCCTCAGTGTTTGATATATCAGAAATTGTGTGAATCTTACAGAGGCAAACTGCGCAGTTTTTTTTCTTGTGGAAAACAGAAGGGAAGATTTGTCTTGACTTTTTATAAAGAGAATCGTTTATAATCTTTTGTGCTGTTCAGGCGCCCGTGAGGGCTTAAAGGGGAATCCAGTTGGAAACTGGAGCGGACCCGCCGCTGTAATCCTGATTCCGATAAAGTCGGAATAAAAACCTTTACCGTTTTAAAGCCACTTTCCCGGTGTTTCAGGAAGGGAAGGCAGGTAGAGGTCGGGAGAGCCAGAAGACCTGCCTGGACAAAGCCTCACTGAAAGCCTTCGTGGTTAGAGGTTGTGAGGGTAAAGGTTTCGGCTTTTATCCCCAGCTTTCCTTACGGAGGCTGGGGTTTTTATTTTGGATCAAGTCCGGCTTGACGGACATAGTCAGTAAGGAAGGGGGTGATTTTTTAAAAGTGATAAGTAAGAAGTAAGATGTGAAAAGTTGGAATAGTCAAAAGTGGCTGGATGTCAGGGAAGAGAGGTAAAAAGCCTCCGCTGCCCCGCAGCCGTGATGGGAACGAAAACCCGAAAGAAGCCACTGTCCCGAATCGTCGGGATGGGAAGGCGGGCAAGTAGAAAGGATTACCTGAAGGCATGAAGCAATCAGGTAATAGATGCCCTAAGCCGGAAGACCTGTCCAGACCAAAAGAGAGTTCAGAGTTATGAGTTCGGAGTTATGAGTTAAAAAAACACGAACAAAATACTCTGAAACATAACAAGCCAAAAAATTCTCGAGGGAGGAAGAAATGAAAAGACTTTTATTTTTATTCAATCGCATCACGCATTATGCATTACGCATCACGATTTTTGTATCACTCACCATAATCTTATTTACCACGTCTCTGTTTGCGGAAGAAAAATCCGCCTCATTGGAAGAAATAGTTGTTACCGCAACAAAGGTTGAAGAACCCAAAAAAGATGTCCCTGCATCCGTCCAGATAATCACTCAGGAAGACATCAAAAATTCCACTGCAAAAGATGCAGGCGACCTTATTTCAGAGGCATCAATTGGTCATGTCCACAAGTATCCTGGAGCATTAACAGGCAGAATTGAATTGAGAGGATTAACAACAGACCTCTTCAGTGATACGAAAAGCAGGGTTCTTGTGCTCATTAACGGCCATCGTGCAGGCACCGTGAATCTTGCAAAGATACCTGCGGAGGACATCGAAAGAATTGAGATAGTCAAAGGTCCCGCCTCTGTCCTTTATGGTTCTTCTGCCATGGGCGGTGTCATCAATATCATCACCAAAGAGGGCAAAGAGGGTTTTCATGGCTCTATCGGTAGTGAGATTGGCTCATGGGAATACTGGAAGACGCAGGCTGATTTGAGTGGAAAGAAAGGGCCTTTTGATCTCTATCTCACAGCCAGCCGTTCTTCTTCAGGTGATTTTGAGGCAAAGGTCAAGGACAAAAACGGTAATGATTACGGCAAAAATACAAGCTATGATGATGAGGCAATATCAGCCCGTTTTGGTTACAAGCTTTTTGACAGCCATCATATATCCCTCGGCTTTCAGCACTGGAGGGGATGGAAGATAGGCGCTCCCGGTCCGACATACTCTCCAGACCCGGACAATTATTCAGATAAAAAAAGGCAAGGCTATGACATCGGATATGAGACTGAAACATTTAAAGCTAAATACTATTTGATCGAAGACGAGGATGAGTCGCATGGAGGGATGGTCACAGGCCCCGGAAATTCAAACATAACAATAAAAAAGACGGATACACAGGGGGCAGGCCTTCAGAAGATATTTCCTATAGGAGAACACAGGGTAATCCTGGGAGGCCAGTGGGACAGGATAGAGGTTGAAAGCTCAACAAACACCGGCGCGCCGTATAACCCCAATTCACAATATGATACTTACGGTGCTTTTTCAGAAGGAAGGCTCAGCCTTCTAAATAAAAAACTGCTTTTAAGCGCCGGACTTAGATACGATTATTTCGAAAATGAGATACTGGAGACCCCGGGCATCACAAGCCTTAAACCAAAAAAAGACACCCTTGATCATGTTACGGCAAGGGGCGGAGTTGTTTACAACATCACTGAAGCCTTTCGCCTGAAAGGGAATATCGGCAATGCATTCCGCGCCCCTGCCGCCGATGAGCTTGCAGCGGATTATACGTCATCGTGGAAAACACGCTATCTCGGCAACCCGGATCTGAAGCCTGAAAAGAGCACGGCATATGATGCGGGTATTGAGTATTCAAGGGATTTGTTTAAGGGCGATCTGACATTCTTCTATTCAGATTTTGAAGACAAGATATTGAGCTACTACGATAGCACCCTGTCAGCTCAGACCTTTAAGAACGTTGAAGGTGCAACCATCCAAGGTATAGAGGCCAATGCCTCTTATGATGTTGGGCTGGCGTCAGGGTTAACTATTTCCATAGAGCCCTTCACTAACATCACATATCACACAAGATACTCAAGCAATGATGAACTTGAAATAGATAAATACGGAAAGCCCCTCCTTTACACCCCAAAATGGACAGGCGCCTTTGGAATCAGAACGGGAAATGAAAAATGGGATGCAAGGCTCATTGCAAATTATACCGGTGATGAGAAGGTGCAGGACTGGAATTCTAAATCGCCAACTTATGGAAAGGCTGTTGATAAAGGCGACTTTACAGTTGTAAATCTAAAAGGCTCATATAGACCTATAAAGCATGTTGAGATCACAGCCTCTGTGGAAAATCTCTTTGACAGGGCATACGAGTATGTTCTGGGTTATCCCATGCCGGCGAGGACATTTGTGGGAGGTGTGAAATGGCTATTTTAAGAAAAAGAAAATCATTAGCCTTTAAGAGTCTTTTTGTTGTTTGTCTGATTTTCTTTATGCCTATTTTGCTTCAGGCAGGGGAGAGTATCCCCTTGCCGCAAGGCATCGATGCAAAGGCATCTGTAATAAGGTCTGAAAGAGATGGGTTTTGGGAAAAGAGTCTGATTGTCCAATTTCCAGCAAGGAGGCGTGTCCTTTCTACAAATGATGGTTTTGTTGATGCAATGGCCGTTGTTAACCATTCTGCCCATCCAGAACTATGGAAAAGGGTATGTCAGGAAATGAAGACAAAGGATGAAGTTGGTGGGAAGGTTTATTCGAGAAAGATAAAGGAAGGGAACGCAGAAAGGCTTGGCATAAGAAGTGAAGACATTGCACAGATGGCGACTGCTGCCGACATGGATAACCTTGCAGTGGTAACAAAGACCTATAAACCCTTTACTGTTACAGCGCTGGTAACAGCAGGGGCAAAGACAAATGCCCTGCGGACAGGTCTTGACGAAGGCACACATATTGAAGGTGAAGTGCCAAAGGGAACAGTGAATATCCTTATCCTTACAAATACGAGGCTTACAGATGGCGCCATGGCAAGGGCAATAGTAACGGCAACCGAGGCAAAGACAGCAGCCTTTGAGGACTTAAAAGTTCCGAGCAGCTACACAAAGGATGTTCAGGCAACAGGCACAGGAACGGACAGCGTTATTGTCGTGTCAGGCACAACAGGGCCGAGGGTAACTTACACAGGGGGCCACAGCCGCATCGGTGAATTGATTGGTAAAGCGGTTTATGAGGCGGTTGTTAAGGCGCTGGTGAAACAGAATGGGTTTCAAAAACAATGGAAAGACAAAGAATAAGAGGCTGTCTTTATTACGGATGTGGTGTGGGCAATCTCGAATGGTTCGCATCGCATCCGTATTTTCACAGGGGGATAAAAATGAGTAAAGGAAAAAAGCTGGAAGATATGACAGTGGAAGAGCTGAAAAAAGAGCTTGAGTTTACAAAGGAATGCTTAAGGGACGTGGAAGAACTCTATCAGTTCACTTTTAACAAGTGCTCCGTGCATATTGGAGGGCAACGAGCAGTAGCAATGCAGGAGGAACACGAGGAAAAATGCCGTGAATATAGGGAAAGGATAAGGCAAATTGAGGAATTGTTAAGGGGGAAGAACCTCGATAAAAAACATCAAAAAAATTTGGAAACGGATTCAAAAGGAGTAAGATGCTGATAATAGGAGAGAAGATAAATATCTTAAACAGACTTATATATGAGGCCATTTCCTCTAAGGAGATGGCAGCGATTACGAGTCTTGCACTCTTGCAGGTTGAGGCAGGGGCAGATGTGCTTGATGTGAATCTTGGACCTGAAATAACACGGGGAGAAGAAATCATGCAGGAGGTGGTAACTGCTATTCAGCAATATGTGGATGTGCCGCTATGCCTGAACGGCTCTCCCGAGATGATTGAGGCAGGTCTTAAGGTACACAGAGGAAGGGCAATCATAAACGGTGTTACAGGTGACAGAAAAAGAATGGAAAGGTTACTCCGCCTTGCAAGGGAAAATGATGCCATGATTGTCGGGATGACCGTTCCTGAAAGGGGATATGCAGAAAATATCGAGGAGAAATGCAGCATAGCTATAGACATCATTGAGCAGGCAAAGGCTCGAGGAATAAGTCCATCAGACATATTTCTTGATCCGGTAGCAATTTCTTTCTCTATTAATTCTAAGGCTGTCATCAAAATGGCTCAAATTATAGGGCTATTTAAAGAGATGTTTCCAGAAACAAAAACTCTGACAGGCCTCAGTAACATATCTCAGGGTGTCAAGAAAGAAAACAGGGCTATCATTAACAGCACAGCGCTGGGTATTCTAACAGGCGCAGGGCTCGATGCTGCCATCCTGAATCCACTTGATAAGTTACTGATAGATACGACAAAGACCGCAAAGCTACTGTATAAAAATCATATTTACTGTGATGCCTATCTTTGTGGATAGATTTGAAAGAGGGAAATTGATTTGACAAACAGAATGATGGCAGGGATTTGTAACACCGGTTTTCTGGTTTCAGGGATTTTTCATCTCCTTATCCTGCTGATCCCTGTCTCCATGAATATCGCACAGAGGTTTGATTTTAAGGAGATAGAGCTTTTTGTAACGAATGAGACAGCGCCCGTGCAAAAGACCCCTGAAATAAAGCAACGGATAAAAGAGCCTCAAAAAAAGATTGAAAAGCCGGTGCGGCAGGAGAAGGTAATAGAGCCGGTTGTGCGGACTGAATCACCGAAGGCAACAGCATTGCCGAAGCCCGTGGAAGAGCCTGTTCAGATGAAGGTTGGAATGGTAAGGGAAAAGGGTGTCCCTAATGAACCTATGGCCATGCCTGTACAAAAGCCATCCGGACCAAGGGATACGGAATTCGACAGCGATTCAGGCCCCAAATTTTTACATGGGGAAATGCCACAGTATCCGATGATTGCCCGCAGACTCGGCAAAGAGGGCAGGGTAATTTTAAGGCTTACCATTGATGAGAAGGGAAATCTCATAAATATCGAGGTGATAGAAAAGGCGGATTATGGATTTACAGAGGCGGCGGTGGAGGCGGTTAAGAAGTCGACTTTTTTGCCTGCAATGCTTGATGGCAGGCTGGTTACCACAAGGGCGGTATTGCCTATTAAATTTACATTGAGGAGGGATTGATGTTTGAGTTTTTCGTAAAAGGCGGATTTTTGATGTACCCCATAGCGTTGTGCTCTGTTATAGGGCTTACGGTGCTTATAAACAAATTTATCCAGTACCGTAAGATATTGAAAAGTATAGAAATGCCTCTGGAACAAGCGCTCAAGGCAAGGCCTGCCATCATAATCCCCATATTAGAGGGGATTAAAAACGGTTGTGACGAAAAAGAACTCTCCGTAATCGGTACAAGGCAGGTAAGAGAGATTGAAAAAGGATTGAGCTGGCTCGGACTCATTGCTACCATCGCACCGCTCATGGGTCTTACAGGCACAGTTACCGGAATGATGAAGGCATTCATGGTAATAGCAGTAAGCACAAGCGTAAATCCATCAATGCTTGCAGGCGGCATCTGGGAGGCGCTGATTACAACAGCAGCAGGGCTGCTTATTGCCATTCCAGTCCATATCGGACACCACTATCTCGAGAAACAGGCCGATGAGATAGCATTTGTGATGAAAGAGATAACAATGAGCCTTTATATGAGGTGTAAGGATGGAGTTTGAAAGAAAAAAATATAATCACTCGCATATGGACATCGCCCCGCTTGTCGATGTGGTGTTTCTGCTCCTGCTTTTTTTCATGCTCACATCGCATCTCATGCAGGAGCCTGCGATAAAGATAAAGCTCCCTGAATCAAAGACAGCAGAGGCAAAGGATGAAAGGGTTAAAACAATTTTGATTACAAAAGATGGTGAAATCTATTTCATGGACAAAAGGGTGGATTTGAGAAATCTGCAAACGGCAATTAATGCGGATATGAAGGATGTTCAGACAGACTTTTTGAGGATAAAGGCTGACAGGGACGCAGATGTCGGGACCCTTATAAGCGTTATAGATGAAGTGAGGCTTACCGGGGTGAGGAATTACAGTATCGTTACAGAGAAAGAAAAAACGGGAGGTTGAGAAATGTTTTTAAGGTTATTACGGATGCATTATTGGAGAATTCCGGCGCTGGTTATGATAATTTCGCCATTGCTCGCAGTACCCGGATTTGGGGAAACAAAGGATGGGGACACCGCGTCATTCACCCTGAATGAAGTAGTGGTCACCTCCGAGAAAATCGAGGAGTACATCAAGAATCACCCCCAGGATGTAACGGTAGTGGAACGGGAAGAGATTCTTAAACAAAATCTGTTTAATGTGGAAGAAGTCCTGAAAACCATGCCCGGAGTTGAAGTTTACTCCACCGCCGGAATTGGATCGCGTATTTCCATCAGAGGTTCGGGAAAGTCAGGCGGCGTTCTCGTGCTGTTAAACGGAAGGCCTCTGAACACCAACCAGCACGGCAATCCGGATATGAACTCCATCCCTGTTGACAGCATTCAATCAATATCCGTATTCAAGCCCCCCGTTCCCGTGTGGCTCGGTCCCGGCGGGAGTGACGGAGCCATCAATATTGTTACCCGCAACCTGACACCCGTAGAGGATAAGAAGAAACCCCGCACCACTGTCAAGGTTGGGGGTGGTTCCTTCGGGTTCGTCGAAGGAAGCCTGAGCCACCTTCTGCCAATAGCCGCCGGAAGCGCCCTGCTTACCGCAACAGCGACACACCGGGATGGTAAACGGACAAACAGCGACAGAAGCGACGGAGCTTTCGGTCTAAACTGGAACCGGGAAGGATCAAATGGGACCGGATATGAGGTTAACGGACGATACTACCAGGCCGGGTACGGCTCTCCAGGCCCCATCGATAATCTCACACCCGACGCCAGGCAACAGTACCGAAAAGGCTCTCTTGACACTCGATATACCGGAATAATTGGCGAATCCGGAACCTTTGCAGTCACTGCATACGGAGACCTGATCTCTCTTGCGGACAAATCCCAGTCCGGGTTTACCTCCAGCCTGGATGACAGGAAGCTTGGTCTCAAGTTCGATACGACCTGGTCACAGGAAGAAGGTGGGTGGGACTTGAGACTTGGCGGTATGTCGGAATGGAACGACCTTGACCATACGTTGACAGGGTTGCATCATCGTATCAGGAACGGCATTAACAGCCAGTACGATCGCCTTTTCGGCACGCTCACCAGCACAGTCGGTTTTCGAGGTGACGTTACCAGCGATTTCGGGTTCAATCCCGGCTTTTCCAGCGGACTCGGCTGGCGCATTTCGGAAAAGAGTCTTATTAAAGCCAGAGCGGGCTACACGGTAAATGTGCCTACCTTTGAACAGCTCTACCAGACGAGCCACGGTTCGATCGACCAGAGCCGCGGCAACCCTGATTTGAAAGAAGAAAAGATATGGTCATATGACCTGGGCATCGAGCACAACTTTGGAAAAGACCGGCTTCTCCAGTTTACCCTCTTCAGGGCAGACACCCGCAACCTGATTACGTCCGAACGGGACATGGACAAGATCTATCGTCCGGTGAACCTTGCTGAGGCCGAACGGCAGGGGATCGAAATAACCGGGAAGTACGCCTGGGATAATGGACTGACAGCCGAAACGTCTTTTACCCTTCAGAGCTCGAGAAATAAAGATACCGGAAAAGAACTCCCCTATACACCGGCGATAAAACTGAAACAGACAATAAAATATTCAGTACCACGGCTTAAAACCCGTTTGGAGGGAACCGTGCGGTACGAAGGCAGTCGTTTCAGCCAGGCGGAAAATCTTCCTTCTCAGCGGCTCGCTGAATATGTTGTTGTCGGCATCAAGGCGACTCAGCCGTTCTCGATAAGAGGCAATACCGTCGACGGCTACATCAAGGTAGATAATCTCTTCAATACGGCCTTTCAAAGCCATTTCGGCTATCCCGATGATGGTATCCGTTTTGCCGCCGGTATTCAGATGAGATTTTGATAACGGAGATGTTTTTGATTAAAAAAGGAGAATAATTTATGGATTTGAACATCATTTTATGGATTGGCGGTATGCTTTTCAGTCTGGGCATATTTGCTGTTAAGGTCGGATTTGGTCTTGGCTTTAGCGGAATGAAATGGAAGGGCGTGCTTCTGACCCTTTCCCTGTATCTTATGCTGTTTGTTGTTGTAGCCGTGCTTTCAGGGCAGTTGATAAAACTCCTTGAGCCTGTCTTGAGAAAAGGACCGTATCTTCACGCATTGATGGCGATGGCGATGATAGTATGGGGGATTGTCTTGTTGAGAAAACAGAGAGCAGAGCACAGAACACAGACTCAAATCCCCCCTTACCCCCCTTTTCTAAAGGGGGGATTAACTCTTAACTCGTTACTGCTGTTAGTCCCTTGCCCTGTCTGTCTGACTGCCATGACATTTTCCACATGGGCAGCATTGAATGTGATTAAGCTTCCGGCCTATATTGTTGGTCTTGGGCTGGGAATAGTCTTTGTTGGTTTATCTCTTTTATTTTTGGGAATCACAAGGTTTAAAAGCTCTATGTCTCCTCGGATAAGTCTCGGCTTAAGCATGATGGGTATTGGAATTTATTTCATGGCATCATTAGTCCTTCCTGCAAAGATTGAGGAGGCAAGGGGGATGTATCAGTCATTTCTTACAGAGGGCGCCAATATTGACATGAATAACAGCATCGGTGTATTTGCGATACTTTTTGTTGTTTTTGTCATTGGCTACTTTGCAAATAAAAAATCGGAGGTTGAAAAATGAATATCCTTGCAGGTCTTGAGACATTTCTGTATGTAATATCATCCGCCCTCTTTTATCCGGTAGTTGCCGGGCTTGTGCTTCTTACATTCTGGACAGTTATCTCCTTCGGCAGCTTTCTGAGGGAGTATCTGGAAAGAAGACAGGGAGAATCATCTGCTTTAATGAGATATAAAAAAGTCCTTGAGTCTAAGGTTTCTTCGTTGCCGGCTGTCATGGATATTGAGTTTGAAAGGTTTCTGCAAAGTGCGGAGCTTGAACTCATTAAGTCCCTCGACAAAATCAGGTTTACCATTAGGGTTGGGCCAGCCCTCGGATTGATGGGGACGCT
>CAYMUX010000041.1:0-26569 GCA_964393845.1 uncultured Nitrospiraceae bacterium | reverse complement strand
GTTGTAACCTATTGTAGTATATGGCGTTTGAGTTTATAAACAGACTCTAGTTAGTTCCTGTTGCGGATAGAGTATTTTTGTATCCGCAACAGGAACTAGTTAGATCATCAAAAAAAACATGGATCATCTTAAACCCAAATTCCATAGGGCATTTTTAATATTGCATATAATGGCTGGATCATATAATTTATATCATGTTTAAGATCGTGATAAAGTTTAAAGATCAATAATTTCTATTCTAGATGGTCCAAAGGAGTGATAAATTTCATATCTATGATCAGGCAATTGTTATCGGTCTTATAATGGTTTTTCTTACCTTTGGCATTGCAGGCACTTCCGCCGGATATTATTTGCTTGTTTCTCAATTTGGGATAGACGCATTGTTTGACAATAAATACGGCCGGCATGCAACATCACAAGCATATGCGCCCAATAACGTGTTTTAAATCGAATGATATGATAATCTATCCCTGAGAATACGATCATGCCACATTTTGAACATACGTATAATAAAAACCTGGAACCCGGTCAGGAATTACTTATGAGGGTCAAACTTCATATTCGTGGCGGCAAGCGAAGACTGCGAGAGGGGAAAATATCATTAGGTATATTAACTCTATATGACGCCCTGAATTCTGCAATGCAATGGTATGTCACATTTGCAGAACACAAAAAGATGTTGCGCATAATGGCGAGTGACGATTTAAATGACGACAGCAATCTATTTGATGTGTTAATGCGATCAGGAGTAATTGAACGTGGATTCAGCTATGATGCGTTTAATGAATTGGTGGACACTGCTTTAAAAAAGGACATGTCTTCTTATGATTACTCTGATATTGTTAAGAACATAGAATTCGTAATGACTCAGCTTGGCATCATGCCTTTTGATAAAAATGAACTTCCGCCCGACTCGATATTATCTTAAATTTGAAGACCGGGTTTTATGACGGCCCACCATCATGAATCAAAATGATACGGATGATATACTGGGTATAATCAGATGTGCGCGTTGCGGTCACCGGCTTGAAGGAGAGATTGAATGTCCGTTCTGTTCAGCGTTTCATGAGCAAACTCATAAGAATTGCGTTCCAAAATGGGTTTATATTACGGCATGCTTTCTTACATCACCGCTTAGTCTTTACGCGATAATAAAATCCGACCGGTTAAGTACAACCGAGAAGACCATCTCGGTCTCCGGATGTCTTTTATGGCTTGGTGTGTACCGCTTTTGGTTTTAATTTTTACTTACCTTTAAAACCCGGACAAGCTTCGAACCCCTTACAGTTTTTTTGTTTCCTTAGTTTGCAGTCCTTGTTGAAACAAACAACTGAAGATTTATTTTTCGAAGTTTTCTTTTTTGCACCCGCTCTCTTAGGTATTCTTTGTTTAGTCACAATATTGCATATTATAGATAATAAGTTCATTTTCTCTCAAACTGATTATTTTCATAGAGGAGGATTAAATAAGAATATGATTTAAATCATATTGGATGGGAATTAACCGTCTTATGATTTCAGTAAAGGAACAATTTCTAACTTAATCTAAGGACAAGAAGATGATGTTGTATTTCAATGACCCATATTTTTTCATAGAAGAGTCAAATGAATGAGTGATTTTAAAGAATTTAACGGGCAGGCCAGTTTGGCATCCAGAGAATTATTTCAGATGGCTCAGCGTCTATTCATGGAGGGAAAACACAAGGAAAGCATCGATTATTATACAGAATTTATGAATGTCAGAGGAAAGACGGAAATTGCGCTCCTCAGCCGCGGTGTGGCATATCTCAAGACAGAGCAAACTGATAAGGCCATAGACGATTTTGGGATGGTGATAGATATGAACAGTCAAAATGTTCGGGCATATTTTTATCGTGGAACTGCTTACATGGTAAAGGTGGATTTTGAAAGAGCTGTCAAGGATTTTGATAAAACTATCAAACTTAAACCTGAACTTGGAACGGCTTTTTTTGCAAGAGGTTCAGCGTATGCTCAGATAGGCAATAAATACGAAGCAGCGCGAGACATTAAGACTGCTATCATTATATCCAAATCAAATACAAAGGTATTTACGGATATTTTTGAACTTAACAGAATGCAGTTTGACAAGGCGATGGCTGTAATGGAAGATAAAGAACTAGCTCCAAATATATTGCTCACTGAAGACGAGATCAATACTGTAAAAAAATGGTTGGAAGAAAGTGATCATTGAAAATATAAGCTGAAAATAATTTTATCAATTTATGATGAGGCAGTCTTTTTTGAAAAGCCGAATCAACTATTCAGCATGAAGATATTCCTCAACCCCCTCCGCCAAAGCCGGGTGCCGGCGTTGAAGGAGAAGACCCTCTTTTTGAACCTGAAGCACAGCTGAATGATGAGAGAATCTTTTTGACTTCAGTGGAAAAACATTTAGGACATTCTGTATTTCTTTCAGAAGGATATAAACTCTGAAGAAGTGCAAAATTCTCGTTGCATTTTAAACATATGTATTCATATATAGGCATTTATTCCTCCAAATATAATGATATTTCATAAAAATTATTTTAGCGCCTGATTTATAAGTCTGTCAACAAGCCATGAATACGGAAAGCCTGATCCACTGGGTTAAATCATTCAGGTAACTTCGCATCACAAGTGTACTCCGTGAGAGAACAATGTCTGCCGGCGGCATAAAATATTCTTTTAATTTTATTACCTGTTTTGCTATACTTTGTCTAAAATTACATTAACTTAAGGGGGGATGAAACGATATGGAAAGAAGACAATCAAAGAGATTAACAGTTAATTTAAAAGCTGAAAGACTTTCATGCAATAAAGATTGTTCAGTTTTTATAGAGAACCTTTCAGAAAACGGCATTCAAATGATTACTGCTCCAGCAAAGAACCCCAGCGTATTTGTCCCCGGTGCAGCGGTTGAGATAAAACTTAAAACTGCAAACGGTGAGACTATAAAATTATATTGCAACGTGAAATGGGCATATGACAATTCACAAGAGGATCTGACAAACAGTGTCGGTCTTGAGATATTGGATCCGCCATTTGAATACAGAGAATTTATAAAGAAGCTTCATTAAATTGCGGGAGAAAAAAACTCTGCAGCATTTGCAGAGAAATCAATTAAGGACGGTATTTTATAACCAGATCAATGACCCGATCAAGCTGCTCATATGGTGTGTAAAAATGAGGCGATATGCGGATACCTCCGGAGCGAGGGGCGCAGAGTACATTGTTTTGCATCAGATACTGATAAAGATCGGCATTGTTTACATCGCTTCTGCGAAACGTTACGATTCCGGCATATCGGTTTGGTGAAGTAGAAGTTATTAATTTAAGTTCAGGTATGGATTTGATCTTTTCAAACAAGTATTCGCTTCTTTCTAATACTTTTTTTTCAACATTCTCCATTCCCATTTCCAGTAAAAGCGAAACGCTTGCGCTCAGAGCATGAATTCCAAGCATGTTGGGGCTGCCGCATTCGAAGCGGCGGGATGTTTTTGCGACAGTCCAGTTTTTAGTGTCAAAATTTCCCATGGCTTCAACCATATGCCAGCCGTATTGATTTAAGCGCAATCGGTCTCTCACTTCAGGATGACAGTAAAATATTGCAAGTCCTTCGGGGCCGAACATCCATTTGTGTCCGTCTGCCATGACAAAATCGGCATGGATTTTTTGTACATCAAATTGAACGGCGCCTATACTTTGAATCGCGTCAACGCAAAACAGAATTCCCCGTCTTTTGCAATATTCACCGATGCGCTCCAAGTCCATTCTTAATCCTGTTGAGAACTGAACAGAGCTTATCGTGATTAATCTTGTATTACTATCAACTAAAGAGAAGAGGGCGCCCTCAGGTGAATCAGCGCCGTTCAGCTCTGCTTCCCTGAATTCCACGCCCTTATCAGAAAGTGATTCCCAGACTATACGATTTGAAGGAAATTCCTGATTGCTGCTGACAATGTTGTCTCCCTTTTTCCATTCTAATCCATAAGCAACAACTGAAAGGGCTTCAGATGTATTTTTAAGTAGAGCAATATCATCTTCTGAATGTGCATTAATAAGCTTTTGTGCCTGAACACGCAGGTTTGCTTCAACTTTCATCCATTCCATATAACGAAGTGAACCTTGAATTGTATTTTCTTCTGCAAATAGCTGTACAACTTTTGCAGTACGCAAAGGCCATGGGGAGACACCGGCATGGTTGAGGTAGATAAGCCCTTTTCGAAGGTTAAATTCTTTTTGAATAAGTTCTATCATTTATTTTCTCATTCTTTACAAGGAGGTGGCGGGGATGTGAATTTTTTCAGAAGAGAAGAATTAAGCGCTTTCCCGGATGACCCGGTCAACGTCTTCCCTGTCAAGAACTTCGTCCTTTATTAGCGCCTCAGCCAAGTTATCAAGCACTTTTTGTTTGGCTTTCAATATCTCTTCAGCCTTAGCTTCAGCTTCAATAATCAAACTTCGTATTTCCTCGTCCATTAACCATGCCATATTTTCACTGTAGCGTTTTGGTTGAGAGAGTTCCCTGCCAAGGAACGGATGTTCCTCGCCCCGGCCGAGGCTCAACGGACCGACTTTATCGCTCATTCCCCATTGGGCCACCATCTTTTCAGCAAGAGAAGACGCCTCTTTCAGATCATTCTGGGCGCCTGTGCTTACGTCATCAAAAACAATTTTTTCCGCGATCCTGCCGCCGAGCATAACAGCTAATCTGTTCATCAGATATTTTTTGGGATAGAAATGCCTGTCTTCTTCAGGCACCTGCTGTGTTACACCCATAGCCATTCCACGGGGAATAATACTTACCTTGTGTATTGGATCAGTGCCCGGAAGTTCGTGCGCTACTAAAGTATGGCCCGCTTCATGATATGCCGTTATTTTCTTCTCAAGATCATTGATAGTCTCTTCCCTGACCGCACCCATCAGAATCTTGTCACGCGCCTCTTCAAAGTCTTGACTGTCTATTTTATCTTTATCTTCCCGCGTTGCTATCAGCGCGGCCTCGTTTGCAAGATTTTCAAGGTCAGCGCCCGTCATTCCGGGAGTGCCTTTAGCTATATCTTCCAAATCGATATCTTCAGCAAGTATCTTATCTTTAGTATGAACTTCAAGGATGGCTTTACGGTCCTTCCATCCAGGCCTGTCTATTATTATATGTCTGTCAAAACGACCGGGCCTGAGAAGCGCAGGGTCCAGGACATCCGGCCTGTTTGTTGCTGCTATGACTATAACTGCTTCATGGGGTTCAAATCCGTCAAGTTCACTCAAAAGCTGATTAAGTGTTTGTTCTCTTTCGTCATTTCCTCCTCCTAAACCCGTACCACGGGTACGGCCGACAGAGTCAAGTTCATCTATGAAAATTATGCTGGGCTGCGAAGCCCTTGCCTTCTGAAACATGTCCCTGACTCGTGATGCTCCTACCCCAACGAACATTTCTATAAACTCCGATGCGCTTATGCTGAAGAAAGAGACCCCGGCTTCACCTGCCACCGCACGGGCAAGCAGGGTCTTCCCCGTTCCGGGGGAACCAAACAGGAGTATGCCTTTAGGGACTTTTGCGCCGAGCTTTTTAAATTTGGAAGAATCTTTCAGGAATTCTACAGTTTCCTGCAGATCTTTTTTTGCATTGACCATACCGGCGACATCTTTAAACATTATTGAAGGTTTTTGAATGTCATGGAGCTTGGCCTTGCTTGCGCCAAACGAGAAAAGCCCGCCAGGGCCGCCCTGTACACGTTGCGCGCCCCTCATAATAAATATCCAGACCCCGATGATTATAACCCACGGTAAAAGTCCGACTATGAATTGCCAAAAAGGTGATAGATGCTCAGGCGGCTCAACGTTTATCAATACATTTTTTTCTTTTAATTTATCCAGAAGATCTTCTCCCTGGAAGGCCGGTAAATTAGTTTGAAAATTCTTTACAGTCACCGGCGTCTTTCCTTCTGTAAGATATATGCCGGTTTCTTTCCTGAGCTCACCCCTGACATTCAGATTTTTTATGGTCACTGAGTGAATATTATTTAAATTGAGCTGATCAAGAAACGAACTGTAACTGATGTCATACTGCTTCGGTCCCCCAACATTCTGAGTCAGACTCCAGAGGAACAGGATTAGAAAAGAAGCAAACATCACTATCCCCAGTTTCCACTGGGGATTTTTCATCTTTTCTTTAAATATGTTCTTGTAATCCGGCTTATTATCCATAGCGAGAGCCTCAATTTTAGATTAATTACGATATATTATATAGCAAATATTGTAAGTTTTGTTTCTGATCGGTCAAAAATCTGTTGTGATATAAATCCCCTTAAGTTTTTAAACGTGATTCCGACTCTTAATATGATTTTACGATACTGACGTTAAATATGATTGTAGGATGTCAAGCGTATTGGAGGAACATATTATGAAACATATATCATTATATATCTTGTTTACCTTATTGACGCTGCTTTCTTTTAATCATGCGGCAAATGCTTTTGAAGTGACAACAATAAATGGATCAGCTCAGTTTAAGTGCAAACTTTTATCGAAATATATGGAAAAACATGGTTACTTTTATATCAAAGAAATTATATATGAAAAAACTTTTAAGACAAATATTTTTGCTGCAAAGGATGCAGAAGTTATTATAAAAAGCAAATACGATACTGTTTTAGCCATTGGCAAGGCAGATAAAAAAGGAAATTTCTCTATTTCTGTACCTAAGGACAATAATTATAAAATCGTCGTTCGATTTCATGACCGCGAAATTGAAGAGGTTGTATCGTATTCAGACGCAATTAATTTTATTGCTGATTTTGGTTATTTCGACACGGAAAAAGTGGGGAATTGGATTCAAATACCAACGCTGAGTTATTGTTACACTTGTAATATCAGATATCTTGAAACAAAAGGGTCTTTATAATGATGTCGATTTCCTTATATCGCACTATCTATGCAATCACGAAGTTCGTCAATGTCAAAAGGCTTAATGATAAAACTGTATGCGCCTAATATCCTGGATTGATGAATATTATTATCTGATGCATAAGCCGACAGCATTATAACAACGGTTTCAGGGCGTATCTTTTTAATTTCCCTAAGAGCGTCTATGCCGTTCATACCGGGCATTTTGATATCCAGCAGTATAAGATCAACTTTATTTTCGGACAGATATTTAAATGCAGTTAGCGCGGAGGTTGTTGAAGATACGTCATATTTATATTCTAAAGCCAATTTTACTACTGTGCTTACAGAGACATTATCATCAATTATAAGAATCTTCTTACTATGCAAAAAACACCCCCGCAAAAAATAATTTAGAATTAAAAGAAAGATGCAGTCGCTGAATCCTAATCCCGGCAGTAGATATAATAAACATTGATTTATTTATTAATCACCTGTAAGAAATTACAGGTACGAGATTACGAAAGCTTGAGGGCCCGAAAATAAAGCATAAACTGATTGACATCCTGTTTTAATTTGATAGAATTTGCATATGAAGTTAAATGAATTCATTATGATCTGCATGTCAACTATTTAAAAGCGCTGAGAGTTAAGCTTGCCGATGTTTATAAAGCCGGATAAGGCGCTATGATAAATTTGCTGAAGCGCCAATGAAAATTATTCTATAAATATATTCTACGGATGGAGGAAGGAAATGAATGCCATTGAAATAGCCAGGAAAATGGAAACGGACGCAATCAAGTTTTACACTGAGGCTGCTCAAAGAACAAGATATCCCGCAGGCAGGAAGATGTTTGAGACAATAACAGCTGATGAAAAAAGGCATCTTGAAATTCTGACCAAACTTCTTCAGGGACTTGATGTGCATGTAGAGGATGTACACCCCATGAAAAATATAAAAACGGTCTTCGAACAAATGAAAGACGAGATGATGCAGAAAGTCGAAGCAACGTCCGATGACCTTGAAGCATTCAAGATAGCAATGAAGATGGAAAAAGAAGGAGTTGAGTTCTATAAGAAAATAATGACGGAAGCAGTGTCACAAAAAGAAAAGGCTTTATTTAAGAAATTATTATATGAAGAAGAACAACACTATGATATCTTTGCCAATACGTATGACTTTTTAAATGATACGGGGAACTGGTTTATGTGGGAAGATCACAGTATTGTTGAAGGATAAGCTTCATATGCCATCTTAAAACATTAAGGGATATTGACGTGATTGCTGCTTTTGAATATAATACGGCCTCTAATTTAAAGGCGCGTTGCACAGAGAGGATATTGTATACCGGCGGATCCCCGGAAAGAGGAAAGATTCAGTTGAGAATTTCAGATCTATTTACCAGAATCGATAAATTGTCTGTTGATGAAGTCAGGAATTTAGTAGATAAGAGAGGTTATGATGAAGCAATTCTGCTTGATGTGCGTGAACCGGCCGAGTACGAAGAGGGGCATATCCCCGGTGCGTTGCTCTTGCCTCTTTCAAGCCTGCTGGATAATTTAAATAAGCTGAGTTTATCCAAAACGATTATAACTTATTGCAGAAGGGGGCCGAGGAGTAAATCTGCTGCCGCACTGTTAAAGCGTCAGGGATTTGAAAATATTTATTACATGGAGGGCGGAATTGATGCATGGAATGGTTTAGCGGCATCCGGGCAATTTGAAACAGGATTGTTATTGCTGGAAGGCAGAAAAACACCGGAAGAGCTGATAATTCTCGCATGGTCTCTTGAAGACGGAACCGGACTTTTTTATTCACGGATGAAGGATTTATCGGATAATATAGAGGCCAAACAGATATTTGAATTGCTGATAAATGCCGAACAAAGCCATAAATCAAAATTGCTGGAAGCTTACAGTCAAATCAAAGGAAAAGAAATTACGGATGATACAATACAAAAAGAGGCATTGAAAGGATATATTGAAGGTGGAATATCTATTGAAGAAGTTGTAGACTTGATCAAGAACGGATATACAACGCTTCAGGATACTCTGGAGATATGCATGCAAATTGAAGCAAACTCTCTTGATCTGTACATTAAAATACTCCGGGAAGTAGATAATAAATTAACAAAAAAGGCATTTAATGTTCTCATTAAAGATGAAAAAGCGCATCTTGCGCAATTAGGAACACTGCTTGGCAGTAATAAACTAAAATCAAGGATGAAGAAATAACGGTTCATCAAAAAAACAATAGGGGGAAGAAATGAAAAAGACCTTAAAGAAAACTGCTTATAGTAAAATGAGCACAAAAGGCGCAACGACAGGACCGTCGACAGTTAAAAAAACATTAAAGCAGGCAACCAAAAGCAAACCAAAACCAGTGCCTGTTACAAGTCTGAAAAAGCAGTATTTGAAATCAAATCTGCTATGCAAGGTAACTTTCAGATTACCAAAGGATGCTGCTCCGGGTGCTAGTACGGCGTCAATTGTCGGGGAATTTAATAACTGGAATATGTCAGAACACCAGATGAAGAAGTTGAAAAACGGCGATTTCACGGCAACCGTTGAATTGCCCTGCAACAGGGAATACAGGTTCAGGTATCTGATTGATTCCAACCACTGGGAGAATGACTGGTTTGCCGACAAATATATCCCTAATGAATATGGAAGTGATGATTCAGTTGTCGTTACTAACGGAAATGCCGGTTAAATTATTAAACTAACGGGGTAGTTAAAATAGTTGCCCGGACTGCTTGATTAACGCTCAGTCAAGAGCAAGGTTATGAATAGACTCTCAGAGGAAAAGTCTGCCTGTCTGAAACATTCCGCTAATCAGAAATTATCTGACCGGGGAAAAATCCATTGAATTCGTCGTTCGGAAGACCCTTGAATCCATGGCTGCTGGAGGTTTCTACGATCAGGTCGGCGGAGGATTTCATGAATAATAGAAAGCATAACAAAAACCAGGTGTATGAATAAAAGAATAATTCTGAGAGCCAGGAAAGGAAAGAAGATATGGAAAGGTATTCTATAAGAGAAGTGCTTGAACAGGCCATTCAAACAGAGAAGCTGGGTTATGAATTATATTTGGAAATGGCAAATCGCTTTGAAAAAGATGAAAAGCTCAAGAGACTCTTTGAAACTCTTGCGGTAAAAGAGCAGGAACATGAAAAAACATTTACCGATCTTAAGGAGAAAGTTAATGACAGGCGGGTAGAGCACTGGGAGGAGGTCTCTAAATATTTAAAGGCCATTGTTGAGTCGGAGTTTTTTCTTGGCAATAATAAAGCGCTGCCGTCGATTGAACATCTGGAGAATATAGAAGACGCTGTCCGGTATGCAATAGGTTTTGAAAAGGAAACACTCCTTTATTATCACAGCCTGAGAGAACTTATAAGAGAAAAAGATATCCTTGATAAATTAATCAATGAAGAAAAGAGCCATATTGTGTGGCTGAGTGAATTCAGGAAAACCATTAACAAGTGAGCGTCTGTGGACTATACAATAAAAATAGGCGGTGAGGCGGGGCAGGGCATCCAGACAGTTGGAGTCACCCTTGCAAAGGTATTTGCGAGGTCAGGGTATCACGTGTTTACTCACCAGGACTATGAATCGCGCATACGAGGCGGCCACAACTTCTACCAGGTTCGATTATCCGGGGATCCTGTCACGGCATGCAGAGACAGGATTGATATTGTGGTTGCGCTTGATAAGGAAAGTATTTTACAGCATGAAAAAGAACTTACAGAGAACGGTCTTATTATCTATGACTCTGCGGCATTAAAACTAAAGCATGATAATCCCCATTTTCTTGATATTCCGTTTGTAAACCTAGCTGTAGAACACGGGGGCAACAAAATAATGGAAAGTACTGTTGCTGTCGGCGCAGTGCTTGGCATGCTTGGCGCTGATTTGGATATTCTGTTTGAAATAATAAAAGACACTTTCAGGAAGAAAGGCGAGGATGTCATAAAGGGAAACATAAATGCCGCGACAGCAGGGTATGATTTCGCTGTAAAGAATTGCCAGAGATGTTCATTCAATATAGGAGTGATTCATGAATCGCCCCTGCAACCTAAAATGTTGATTGCGGGCGTTGACGCTATAGCGCTCGGCGCAATTGCGTCCGGCGTTAAATTTTATTCGGCTTACCCCATGACGCCTTCGACCGGGATCATGAATTATATTGCCGGTAAGGAAGCGGAATACGGTATCATCGTTGAACAGGCGGAGGATGAGATAGCAGCGATAAACATGGCCCTCGGTGCCTCTTTCGCGGGCGTGCGGGCAATGACTGGAACGTCAGGCGGAGGCTTTGCCCTCATGGTGGAAGGACTTTCGCTTGCAGGAATGACAGAGACGCCCATCGTTGTTGCTCTCGGTCAGAGACCCGGGCCGGCTACCGGGTTTCCTACAAGGACAGAGCAGGGTGATTTACAGTTTGCGCTTTACTCGGCGCACGGAGAATTCCCCAGGATCATATTAGCGCCCGGCACACCTGAGCAGGCGTTTCAGCTTACGAATAAGGCATTCGATTTGACTGAAAAATACCATGTCCCCGTTATCATTATCTTCGACCAGTATCTTGCCGACTCTGAATGGACCTTTGATAAATTTGATCTTGAGAAAATCCTATATTCCGACCGTAGGCTCAAGGGCGATGCCTTATCCGGCATGCCTGATTATAAAAGGCACGCATACACAGAAACAGGAGTGACGCCTCTGGCAGTTCCGGGAGATTCGCATCATCTGGTCGTTACGGACAGTGACGAGCATGATGAAGAGGGTCATATGGTAGAAGATGCAGAGACAAGAATAAAAATGCTTGATAAAAGGCTGTTTAAAAAAATGCCGCTTATCAGGCAGGAAATAGGGCCGCCGACTTTATATGGAAGCAATCAGCCGGAAATAGTAATTGCCGGATGGGGTTCTACATACGGGGTGATCAAAGAAGTTGTAGATGTTCTTTCGCAAAATCCCCCTACATCCCCCTTTTCCAAAGGGGGACTTATTTCCCCCTCTTTGGAAAAGAGGGGCGAGGGGCGATTTTCTTATAAAAATATCTCCATGCTTCATTTCAGCGAGATTTATCCTTTCCCCTCAACAGAGAAGTTCGATTATCTGAAAATTTTAAATAATGCAAAAATAGCCATCTGCATAGAAAATAACGCAACAGGCCAGTTTGCGCGTCTTGTAAGAGCTGAAACAGGTTTTGAATTTAAAAATAAGATCAATAAGTACGACGGCCGTCCTTTTACAGTAGACGGCTTGTCAGGAGAGATAAATGCCCTCATTGCAGGATTATAGAGGACAGCATCCGGCATGGTGTCCGGGGTGCGGCAATTTCAGCATTCTCAAGTCTTTTAAAGACGCAATGATCGACATGAACATTGAGCCGCATCAGTTTGCGATTGTTTCGGGCATTGGGCAGGCGGCCAAATTTCCTCACTACGTCAAGTGCAACACATTTAACGGCCTTCATGGAAGGGCGCTGCCTGTTGCAGCCGGAATGAGGCTTGCAAACCATGAACTCCCAGTCATGGTCTTTACAGGCGACGGAGACTGTTATGGTGAAGGAGGGAACCACCTGCTGCATAACATCAGGCGCAATTTAAATATAAAGGTCTTTGTACATGACAACCAAATATACGCCCTTACCAAGGGACAGGCCTCTCCTACGAGCATGGAAGGCATGAAGACCAAAAACCAGCCATTCGGTGTTTTCTCGGAACAACTGAATCCGATGGCAATGGCAGTTGCCCTCGATTGCAGCTTTGTGGCAAGGGCCTTCTCCGGGGACGTGGGCCATTTAAAAGAAATGATTAAGGCAGCATATAATCACAAGGGATTTTCGCTTGTTGACATCCTGCAGCCCTGCGTTTCCTTCAATAAGATTAACACCTATGAATGGTACAAACAGAGGGTCTATCACATAGAACCTGAATATAATCCCGAAGACAGGATAGGCGCTTTCAGCAAAGCCCTCGAATGGGAAGATAGAATACCGTTAGGTATTATTTATAAAAATAATCGCCCTATCTTAGAGGAGAGGATTCCTATAATCAGGGAAGCTCCGCTTGTAAGACATTCTTTTGATGAATCCAGAATAACTGAGACATTAAAAGAATTTTATTAACCCTTTCATTGAGGAGGTATATGAAATGGCAGCAAAAAAGAAGGACGCAACTTAGGAGGCATTATGGGAATTGATAAGATATTAAATGATATTACGAATTACATACATGCTAATCAAGCTGGTTCCATTGCCGCAGGGGTGATCCTCCTTTTCCTGCTCATTAAGAAGCCCAAACTATTCTTTATACTGCTTTTAATTTGCATTGCGGGTATTGGATTCATGCATATATATGATAAGCTTTCTTCTACCGGAATCACTAACAAAGATTTCCGTTCATTGGGAGAATTGAAGTAGAGTATCTAAAATGGTCATTCCCGCAGTCAGTAAGCGGGAATCTACCCTTCGACAAGCTCAGGGCGACAATTGTCATGGTGAGCTTGTCGAACCATGGATGCCCGATTAAGAACTTCGGGCATGACGATTGATTTCTTTATGTCTTTGCTTATGACCGCATTAGTAACATTGTCAAGCTTTAGCTCATAAAGTATAATGTGACCATGAATGATTCATTAAAGCTATATGTTCAAAAGATCAAGAAACTTCCGACACTGCCTGTTGTCGCCCAGGAAGTATTGACCCTTGTCAGTGAGGACTTAACGTCAGTTAGCAAAATTGAAAGGGTTGTTGAGAACGACCCTGCCATATCCGCAAAGATTTTAAGTGTGGCCAACTCGGTTTTTTTCGGCCATAAAGTTCATACCAAAACACTCGAGAGCGCAATCATGCGTATAGGATTCAGTAATGTGAAGAGCATCGCCCTTGGAATATCTCTGATGACTGTTCTTCAGGACGGGGAAAGCGGGAAGGCTCTTGCTTATAAACGGATATTTAATCATTCCATTAACGTAGGATTTGTGGCAAGACTCCTTTCAAGGAAACTCAGATTGGATTTTGCTGAAGAGATTATGATGAACGGTATGCTGCACGACCTGGGATATTTAATTCTTAATAAATATTTCCCCAAAATTTATCATGATGTGCTGGATTTATTCGAAAAAGAAAATTCCCTTCTTGAAGCAGAAAAAACAGTCCTGGGTTTTACTCATGCGGAGATAGGCAACTGGCTCGCCGAGAAATGGAACTTGCCCCATGCCATCTTAGACACAACCTTATACCATCATACGCCGTCGCTTGCCAACAGGAATTTAAAACGTGTAGCTGTTACACATCTTGCTGATTATATAACAACAAATAAAATGCTTAGTCCAACGGAAAAGGACCCCAATTATCCGCTTGATCGTTCATCTCTTGAAGTCCTGCATATTACAGAGGATGATCTCAGGGAGCTTGAAGCCGGGATAAGCGGTGACGCATATTCCAGCGAGCACTTTTGACCAATATTCCCCTGATCCGGTAAGGAGAAATGAGTATGGACATAGATAAGTATGAAAGGGCGGCACGTATCGCGCAGGAAATCAGCTTTGCCTTTGAAGACTCGTATCCTGACAAAGAGCAGCGGAAGATGTTTTATACTTTTTTCAGCCGATACTTGTTGCGGGTTGATCCGGAAGGGATTATGACGCCTTACGACGCGATGATTTTACTCTGGCGTACATATCCGGATGAGTTCGAACATATGCTGAAAGAGATGAAGGACAAAAAGCTGATCCCGGATTGACAGGCTGAACACTTCCTGAATTATGGACGAACAAACTTTTCGCGTTCTTGAATTCGACAAAATACTCCGCATGGCTGCTGCATTTGCCGTAACGGTTCCCGGTGGAGCAATTGTTCAAAAAACAAGACCTCTAAATAATTCCGAAGAGATAAAGCGGCGGATTGCCCTTGTTTCCGAGTGCAGAAGATTTATGTCCGGGGGACGATCTTTCGGTATTGAGAACTTTGACGATCTCTCATCACTGTTTCAAAGGATCAGACCGGCTGATTCTGTTCTTGGCCCTTTCGAATTAAGATTGTTTCTGCCGCTTTTTTATTCTGCCTTTAATCTTAAAATACTGAGCAGCGATCTATCATGTGCGGGAATTGGCACGATTGTATCACAACTGACAACCCATCCGGAGATAAAAAAGGCAATCGAGAATTCCATTGACAGAGAAGGGAAGATCATTGACGGGGCCTCACCGGAACTATCTTACATTCGGCAGAGCATCAGGTCCTGCGAAAAGAGGATCAAGGGGACTCTGGAGGGGATATTGAAACAGAAGGACCTGCTGCCTCACATGCAGGATTTTTATCTGGCCGAACGCAACAACAGGTGGGTCGTCCCCGTAAAAATAGACTCCAGGGGAAGCGTTCCCGGTATTGTCCATGACATTTCAAATACGGGTGAGACGGCCTATGTAGAACCCTATTCAATCCAGCACCTCGGCAATGAGCTTGAATCCCACAGGGCTGAAGAGAAGCTTGAAGAGTACAGGATTCTCCGGAGGCTTTCGTCTCTTTTAAGGGAGCGCCTGCCGGAGATTGAAGAGGATTATGATATTGTTGCTGAAATCGACGCACTGCAGGCCCTTGCAGGATTTTCTGATCAGATGGATATGTCAGCCCCTGAGATAAATGAAAAGGGATATATAAACATTATCAATGGACGGCATCCGCTTTTATGGAAAACCCTCAGGAAGGAAAATCGCGAGGGAGATCTTGTGCCGCTTGACCTGGAGCTCGGCAGGGACTATTCCTGTATGATTATTACCGGTTCAAATGCAGGCGGGAAAACAGTCGCTTTGAAATCAATCGGGGTGTTGAGCCTCATGGCGCTCTCCGGAATGCATACACCCGCCGAATCAGGGACATCATTCCCCTTCCTGAGCCGGGTACTTGCCGACATCGGGGATGAACAGTCCATCGAGCAGAACCTCTCGACCTTCTCCGCGCATATCAAGCGTATATCGGAAATTGTCCGTCAAAGCGGCAATAATACAATGATCCTTATTGATGAACTGGGAACAGGGACATCGCCGGAAGAGGGCGGGGCGCTGTCATGTGCCATCTTGAGAAGGATTAAACAACAGGGCGCTATGTCGGTAGTATCCACACATCTCGGCATGCTTAAGGCATTTGCTCATACTGAACCGGGGATGATAAATAGCGCCATGGAGATGGAAGAGGTTAACGTTAACAATATTTCAAAATATAAACCGACTTATAAATTAGTAGTCGGCGAGCCCGGCACATCACATGCCTTCGAGATTGCGGGTTCGCTGGGATTGCATGAGGACATAATCAGAGAGGCGAGAGATTTTATATCTGATGAAGACGCGGCTGTCGAGTCACTTATTTCAGAGCTTAGACAAAAAACAGGCGAACTGGATAACAGGCTGAAAGAGACGGAGAAGGTGAAAGGGGAGGTCGAGCGTCTGCGGCTGAATATGGAAGAAGAGCTCACAAGGCTTAAGACTATGGAAAAGGAGACTCTCGCACAAGCCCTGAGAGAAGCTGAAGATATCTTGAGAAAGACAAAGAGGGAGGCAAGAGAAATTATCGAGGCTTTAAAGCGGGCAAGTAGGGGCGAACGGCCGTTCGCCCTTACAGCCGAAACCGGAGAGGTCATTAAAGGACTTGATAAAAAGCTTGATGAAGTCGTGACAGTCCGGAGGCAATATGCCCCTGAAAAGATCGGTCTCGATGAAGTCAAAGAAGGACAGCGCGTGTTTGTAAACACGCTGGGAAAGCATGGCATTGTTCAGACCGTGAATGAGAAATCCAGAAAATGTCAGGTGCTTGTTGAAGGCAAAGATATCATGACTTCCTTTGCCGAGCTTTCCGAACCTTCTCCTGATATCAGGAAGCAAGCGCCTGCTGAAATCCGCAGTGGCGGACGGCCGTTCGCCGCTACATCCGAAAACATTAATCTCCCGACGGAACTAAACGTAATAGGCCAGCGTGTCGATCCCGCCCTTTCCATTATCGAACGCTACCTTAATGATGCGTCAATGGCAGGAGTCAATCAGGTAAAGATAATTCATGGAATAGGGGCAGGGATACTTGCCGGGGCGATAAGGGATTATCTCAAAGACCATCCGCTTGTTGAGAGTTTCAGAAAGGGGAATGAGGATGAAGGGGGAGAGGCAGTGACGATGGTTGTGCTGTAGGGGCACGGTACCCGTGCCCTTTTTGAGTTAATGGTTGCATAATTACGCATTAATTTATAAAATCTTACCACGAACTCAGATATATTCACGTAATATGATTTTCATGCTGGGGGGCAAATGGGAAAAGAAATGCAGCATTTATCATCATGGGCAGAACACCTGAATGATCCTCTTGTTCTGGCCGGATTTGTTGTCATGCTTTTTGCGGGAGTCGTTCATGCCCTTCTGAAAACGAAGGTGCTTCGATTGTCAAAGAATTCTTCCGAACAACTCATAAAAAAGAGTCTCTTGTATGTCTTTATCTTAAGTATCGTTGTTATCCTCTTAGAATTTGTTTTTGCGTTTAAAAAAGACGGACGCCATGATGGAAAAGGAGAGACGTTCATACAGAAAACAAAAGGTGAACAGTCCCCTGCTGTGATAACAGAGGGGAAGGATTCTTCCGTAAATATAACCTATGGCAGTCCTTCTAAAGAAGAAAAAGAGGGGCGGACGAAAACTAAAGGCAGTGATGAAGGAAAAGATGATGCCGCTTCTCAATCCTCACATCATATTGAGCAGAAGACGGAGGGCAATCAAAGCCCTGCTGTTGTCTCCGGCAGTGAAGTGAATATAACGTTTGAAAACAAATGAAAATAGCAAAAAAACATTTACTTATATCCGGCAATATAATCCCCTTTCTGTTATTTCTCCTTCTGACGCTCTTTAATGTGACATCTTCTTCTGCTGAAAAGACGATTAAGCAGACAACCACCGGAGATCAGAGCCCTGCAGTCGTTGGAGAAACTATAACTATCAATTACCATAACTACGGTTTATCAAAGGAAACATTCGATAAACTGGTTCAGGCCATCACAGCAGGCATTAAAGAATCGTTAAGAGGGAAAGAGGATACTATAGCTACCTTGAACAGAACAGTATCTCACCTACTCAAGAACCTCGATGAAAAGAATGTAGCAATAGAACAACGTGACGCCACTATCAGGCAAATAATCGAAAAGCAGAAAGAGTTGGAGACCCGTCTTGAAAAGCGTTCTCCTGAGGACACCCTCACTGCGCAGGCCAAGGAAAAATTAAAGTCGTGGGATTTGGAGGGCGCGGAAACGCTTTTGAAAGAGTCTCTCTCGAAGAATTTGGAAGCTCTGACTGAAAAGAGAAAGGCTGCCGCATCTGACGCCTATGAGCTTGGCTCTCTCAAGGAGCTTCAATTGGAGTACCGGGAAGCCAGGGATTATTATGAGAAGGCAGTACAGCTTGAACCTAAAAACAGCGACTACCTGAATCAATACGGTTATATTTTGGACAAATTAGGGGAATCCAAAAAAGCGATTGAGTATTACGAGAAGGCGCTGAAGATAGATATTGAGGTTTACGGAGACAAACACCCCAATGTTGCAACTAGATACAACAACATCGGTGCAGCGTGGATCAAATTAGGGGACTCCAAAAAAGCGATTGACTATTTCGAGACGGCGCTGAAGATAGGTCTTGCGGTTTACGGAGACAAGCATCCTGATGTTGCAGCCAGCTACTACAACATCGGTTCAGCGTTGGTCAGCTTAGAGGAATACAAAAAGGCGATTGAGTATTACGAAAAGTCCCTGCAGATAGGTCTTGAGGCTTACGGAGTCAGACATCCCAATGTTGCACGCATTTACAACAACATTCGGTTCAGCGTGGGACCGCTTAGGGGAATACAAAAAGGCGATTGAATATTACGAGAAGGCGCTGAAAATACTTGATGCCTTATACGGCAGTGACCATCCATACACAAGAACCGTAAGGTCTAAACTTGATAGTGCATCAAAGAAATAAATTATAACTGAAGATTTTTAACGCTGTTCTCATCCTCTTCACAGCTTCTTTATAACAAGAAGAGATGTTCATAATCACAGGGGAAAATATTTCTTTCAGCCATAAAGATAAGGGCTGACTTGTTAAATTATAACGCCTTTCACTGCATAAAATGATCCTGTTCGGCGTTATTCCCTTCTCGCACAGGCAGTTAAAGAGGAAGGTGTGCTCGTTTGAATTATTTCAATACAAGATCCCCGGAGAATACCGGAACGGGAATATAGCGCAATGGTTTTTCTTCCCGATATTTTTTGATAAATTTATCGATCTTTTCGGAAACTTCAGCGCTGAAATATTTTTCTCCACACTGCCGGCACACGTCAGCTGGTAAGTCTTTGCAAATTACGAGTTCTTTTTGGATATGGAGTTCCACGTCTGCCTTCTTATGTTTCAACTCCCCGCCGCAAAGGTCACAAAGGTCTTTCCCTTTCATTGATTTCATCTCCTTACAATTTTTCTTGTTTTGTAATCTGATTCCCATTCCTCATCTGACGGCTCATATACAGTAACAATCCTCAGCTTTGGTTCGTTCGGTCCCATTGAGCACTTTACATGTAAAGGGTCGCCTGATTTCAGCCATCCCAAAACTAAACAGGATGGATATGGTTTGCTCTCAGGATTTCTTTCTATTATTTCACAATTAAGCAGTACCCGCTTTATTTCCTTTACTGTTACACCTCGTTCTATTCTCTTAATAGTAGCATGTTCTGTAATCCTGAATCTGTCTTTCTTAATACTATCGAGAATAAAGCTCTTGTTTAATCCCATATTTATTTTAAGTTCATGCCGCTAATTTATTTACATTGAAACAGATTTGATATTTTTATACTGTATTATACAGTTTTATCCTTTCAAAATATAATTGTTTTGTATCAAATCTTCTTAACAGCCACTTTAAGCGTGGAGCTTATAAGGCAGGCGGTTGACGCTATGATCAAATCGAGCACGGTTATTGATATTGAGGAAAGACGGATGAGGGCGCTGAGTATCGCGGGAAAATTCGGCTCAGGAAAACAGGACATCTCCAAGGAGCATGATAAATATCTCGCAGAGGCCTTCGGAAAATGAAGGTTTTTATTGATATGCGCAATCATGGAATCAAGACGGTTTTTGCCTTTGATCCGCACTTCAAAGAACAGGGTTTTGATACCATCCCATAATTTATTCAAAATTATTATCTGTTCCCACTGACACCCTGCTGTCACCATCATCTGATAATATGTTTCTAATAAACAAAACTTATTTACTCAACCCACCGCATAAACTCCTCGATAGCGACCCTGTCGGTTTTGAAGGCATTCACCGACGAATCCAAATCAGGGTATCCGATGGATATGCCGAGGACAAGCCTTTTGGTTTCAGAGATGCCGAGGGATTTCTTTATGTCCTGCGCATAATCAGTGGCAAATGCCTGGGGCACGGTTCCGAGGCCCCTGGCATGCGCTGCAAGCATCAGACTTTGCGCGAACAGACCGAGGTCAAACAGCGACCACAGAGGCAGGGACGCTTCCTGAAAGAGATAAACGGCATGCGGTGCGCCATAAAAATTGAAGTTAGCGGCTTTTGCCTTTTTCAATACTTCAGGGTCATTCATATTAATTCCTGTTGCCTCAGCCCGTTTCCTGAAGAGAGCGGCAATGCGCGCATCTTCTGCCGGGGGCCAGGACATCGGCTCGGGGATGTCGGGGCCTGGCTTTATCCCCTTTTCAAGGGTGTCTATCAACATCTTTGAAAGCGCTTCTTTTTTAGCGCCGGAAAGGATTATTATCTCCCAGGGCTGGCTGTTCTTGTATGAGGGACTTCGTCCGGCTATATTGATTATCTCCAATAAAATTTCTTTCGTCACCGGGTGAGATTTGAATTTTCTGATACTCTTTCGTGTCTTAATACATTCGATTGCGTCCATTATTCCCTCCTGTAATGTTCAATGCGTATCAAAATAATAATACAATCAATCAGCTATAAGCCATAAGCTGTCAGCTATCGGCTTAAATATGGTTTAATAGAGCTTTAAAGGAGAGTCGCATGCTCACTGCTGATTTTATAGGATGGATCGGTTCCGTAGCATTTGCAATATGCGGCATTCCGCAGGCATGGGAATGCTTTAAGAACAAGAGCGCAAGAGGGATTAGTCCTGTATTTATCGGACTATGGTTAATCGGTGAAGTATGTTATATCGTTAGTGTCCTGATGAAATTCGGATGGGTCCACTGGATGATGTTTAATTACATTGCAAATATATTTTCTATAGTTGTTATAGTTTTTTATTTAGTGAGAGATAAAAAGACAGGGAATGATTTTTAGCGCCGCATAATAGAATTTAATTGTGCCTATACTCACCTGATATTTATTTGCATCTTACTTATGTCTTAGCTATTATTGAATAAGAGGTTCTGAAAAGACAATATGGATAACCGTTCGATAATATTAAACAAGGTCGTAGCAAGATTCAAGGACGGTTCAATAATAAAGGGGACAACTAATGATTTCTCTCCTGGTAAATCGTATTTCCATTTAGAACTTGTGAGCGGCGAAGTAATTAAAGTTGATTTGAATAAGTTGAAGATATAAAGATTGATACGGAGAATTTGAAGGCCGCTTTCTTTGTTAAAGATTTTCAAGGGAATAAAGAACGCCGGGAAGCCTATAAAGACGTTATTGCCGGGGGCGGCAGAAAAGTCAAAGTGCAGTTTAATGACGGTGAAGTAATCATTGGTTATACTCTGAACTACTCTCCTGACCGTAACGGAATTTTCCTTACACCTGCCGACTTGGAAAGTAATAACGAACGCATATTTGTAGTACTTTCTGCTACCAAAAAAGTAGAAGTCCTGGAATAGGTTTGCGACAGAAATACTGATTATAATTCTTATGTGTTCTGATGAATGTTCAATAAGAATATTTGTTATAATCATCCATGAAAAGAAAATTACTCTTTGCTTTTCTCTTTTCCATTAGTCTGCTTCATTTATTAAACAGCTGTGCCTTATTTATTTCGAAACCTCCTGAACAACGCCTTGAACAGTTGACCGCTAAGGAAGTGCATTCATATGAGTGGCTGGATGATCTTGATCTTGAGGGCCTGGAACAGGCTGTTGCGCAGTCAACCAGATATTATAGAAGACTCCCTCAAAATAAAAGTTTTCATTATGATAATTTAATCTATTCCCCCGAAGAGATGGCTAAGTCACTTAATCTCTTCATGATGATAATGAAAAATTATCAGGGGAAGGAACGGATGCAGCAATTAAGAGAAAAATTTCTGTTCTATGAAAGCATGAATTCGGAACGTAATGCCTTTTTTACAGGTTACTATGAACCCACACTTGAAGGCAATCTTATTCCGACAGAAGAATTCACGGAACCTCTTTATAAAATACCGGATGATTTGATTGAGGTGGATTTAGGACAATTTTCTGAAAAATGGAAAAATGAAAAAATTATCGGGCGTCTGAAAGGGATGCGGTTGGTGCCCTATGACAGCAGAGACAAAATAGTTTATGACAATTCTCTTGAAGGCCGTGCTGAGCCGATTGCGTATGTAAAAGAAATCGAATTGTTCTTTCTCCAGATACAGGGCTCAGGACTGATAAGACTTTCTGACGGCAGAGTAAAACGCGTAAATTATGCACAGAGAAACGGGCATCCTTACAAAGCTATAGGAAGTATTCTTAAAGATAAAATTCTACCCGACAAAATATCTTTGCAATCTATCAAGGAATACTTATATGCCAACCCTGAGGAAGTGAGAAATATTCTGAGTTATAATCAAAGCTATACTTTTTTCCGTGAAATAGAAGAAGGACCCCTTGGTAATATCGAAGTGCCTCTTACCCCGGACCGTTCAATTGCAATGGACTGGAGAGTTATTCCGGCAGGCAGTCTGGCTTATATTGAAACAGAGTTGCCCGTATTTGATGATGGCCGGATAATGGATTGGAAGGCTGTCAAACGCTTTGTATTAGTGCAGGACACAGGGGGGGCAATCCGTGATCATGGGCGTGTTGACATATTTTTTGGAAATGGGGAAGAAGCAGAGTTAATTGCAGGACATATGAAACAGAAGGGAAGGGCCTTTATTATTGTTGCGCGTAAAGAGTTTCTATTACAGCATGGGAATCAGATATATAAAAAAGACAAGCTTTAGTGTGTTGTTGCAGTATCGGCTAATAGAGCGAGGATTAAACCGAAGAAACTTTCTCCCCCTCGTTCATAATGCCAGCCCAGATGAATAAGACACCTTGAGCACATACAGAAGCTCCAGCTAAAACCATTAAACCAGGTGTGTTCAAGTGTCGGGTCTCCATAAACGGCACATCCCTCTGCAATGGAAAAACAACTGATCTCATAAGCAAATCCTTCGGGATTAGTGAAAGTATGAGTATGCTCTCTATTTACGGATATAATTCGTTCCGGTGTCGTAATTCTGTTGCTACAGTTTTTACATACGATGAAATGATTTTCTGCTAAACCAAATTTCTTTTCCGTTTTTATTTTGATTCCTGATGAATGTTTTTCTTCGGATGTCTTTAATACCCATGACTGTTCACTGCCGCCTCTAAAAATAGTCTGCATCCGGATACCCGAGTCCATATATATCATAGAAGCAGCCCCGGCAATAGCGGTTTCATATGGATAACAAACTGCGTGTTTGTGAGGTATTCAGTCTCTTATAATATTTATCTTGTACAGATATGATTTTTCTTATATTATCTCTCTCGTATTGTACTGATTATTTTTGTTTTCATATCTTCCGACATTCCCCTCATATTATGTTTGATTGCCCCATGTTTCTCAATTTTTTTCATAAGCCCTTCTAATGTTTCAGCGCGCCCTTTCCATTTGCACGAACCGCCGAAGTCCTTGCAATGAAATATTTTAGCCACTTTTTCCCTCCTTTATAAGTATTTAATTCTAAGTATATCAAAGCAGTGCGAGATGTCAAGTAGATCAAGGAGTGGTACACCCAGATGCCTATTTAATGACATGTGACTTCAAAATTTATTAAGTTATTTAATGAAGGAATTAAACCTTTTTAGTAGACACATAGTTCTTTTAATGTTAAATAAAAATATAGGAAATAATAATTAAATATCATATTTAATATCGTGAGGACTAATATGAAAAAAAATGAAAGTAAAGTTTCAGGAAGAGCAAGTGCTCCAGGAAAGAATATAATCAAGGCATCAATCATATCAGAAGGGAAAAGCATGAATAAACAGAACGTCAGTCCTAAATCTGTCTGCAAGGTGATCTTCAGGTTACCTAAAGAAGCAGCTCCTGGAGCTAAAACTGTTTCAATTGTTGGCGATTTCAATAAGTGGAATATTACTGAAACAAAGATGAAAAGGCTCAAAAACGGAGACTTCACATTGACCCTGGAATTACCATGTGACAGAGAATATAGCTTCAGATATTTAATTGATACTAATCAATGGGAGAAAAACTGGTTTGCCGACAAACATATACCCTCAGAGACTGAAGATAATGATTCAGCAATCATATAATTCAGGTCTTACTGATTTAAGAGGTGACACTATGACGGGTTTCTGTGTCCGTTATAATAAACCAGTTCAATATCGGGTATTCTCTCTTTAAATGCCACTCCTACACAGTCGGTATCGCAATTGCGGCAATGCCCTATACAGCGAATAGTTACCTTGTTGCCTCTGATTTCAATTAATTCGGCAAAACTATCATGGGCTTCAAGGAGCCAGTTGAGATTATGCAGGACTTCTATAACCTGTTCTTCGATTTCGTCCATATACCTCTTCGAGATTGAAATTAATGTACTTTTTTAATCCTCGTTGATCTCAGCCAAAAATGTCAATTCCTTAAGAGTTATAATTGTTCTATTAAGCCCTTTTGTTATAAAACATTAGTTCGTGGTATATTAACAATTTAGACTTATAGAAAGAAAGCCCTGTAACTTCAGAAACAGCAATAACTTTTTCTTAACAAATATTAGTTGAAATTATGGTGATACTCTTTAACTTTTTTAGCAAATGACCGGGCAAATTCATAACAATTTAATTCATCATCCGATGAAGGCTTATAAAGCACCTGCACTCCGGGTTCAACGACTTCTAACTTCATCCTGTTAAATTCTTCATAAGCCTCCTTTACCGCGCCGCCACCCCAGCCGTAGCTCCCGAAGGCTCCCATTATGCGGTTTTTAGGACGCAATCCTCTTAAGTGGGTCAGAAATTCGGCAATAGATGGAAATAAGATATTATTGAGGGTAGGGCTCCCTATAAGACAGCCTCGTGATTTCCAAAATTCCTTTATTGCAAAGCTCATTGGTGTTGCCCGCAGTTTTATTACTTTACACTCAATTCCCTCATCTTTAATCCCCTGCATAATTGGAATTGTCATTCGTTCAGTGCTGTGCCACATGGTATCGTAAATTATGGACACACTCAGATTAGCCTTTCCACTTGCCAGGTCAACATATCTTTGTATAATACTTCCAGCATCTTTTCTCCATATTATTCCATGGTCCGGGGCAATCATATCTATCTCAAGGCCGAGTTTTTGAACTTCCGCAATCTTTGATTTGATGAGCTGTCCAAAGGGCATAAGGATATTTGCATAGTAATCAATTACAGAATCTTCCAGCTCTGACTTAGATGCGTACTCGATAAATTCATCATCAAACCTGGCCGATGTTGCTATGTGCTGTCCAAAGGCATCCTGAGAAATGAGGAGCTTGGCTTCTTTAACATATGTCATCATTGAATCGGGCCAGTGGAGCATCGGTGTTTCAAGGAACAGAAGATTATATTTGCCTGTATTGAGAGTATCGCCTGTTTTAACAATTTTAAAATTCCACTGCGATGTATCAAAATGCCTGTCAAGGCCTTTTTTGCCCTTACTGGTAATATAAATAGTAGCATTAGGCACAAGCGACATAATGCTGTCTATGCTGCTTGCATGGTCCGGCTCGATATGGTTAATAACTAAATTTACGATCTTTGAAGGATCTACTAAATTTCTAATATTTTTTATAGTATGCCCCGAAAAATCTGATTTAACCGTATCAATAAGAGTAACTTCTTTATCCAATATCAGATAGTTGTTATACGTTGTTCCATCACGTGTTACATAACCATGAAAATCCCGCACAGCCCAATCAATAGCACCTACCCAATAGATGTCCGGTTTTATTTCTACATTGTTCACATTTACCTCCCCAGTATGAATTTGTATAAGCATTCTAACAATAAAAAAGGAAGCTTGCAAGAAAAGTTAATAAATCAATAAAAGAATTCTCAAATGACACTGTTTTCGTATTATAATTAATTTATGGAAAAGGGTAGAGTACATTTAATAATATCAGGTTTTGTTCAGGGAGTGTTTTATCGTGCCGGTACAAGGGATACTGCCGGGAGACTTGGATTAAAAGGATGGGTTAGAAATTTGCCTGATGGAAATGTCGAGGCTGTTTTCGAGGGTCCGATAAATAAGCTTCAAGAATGTGTTGAATGGTGTCGTGAAGGCCCTCCGGGTGCAAGAGTTAGTAAAATTAATGAAAAATGGGATGATTTCTCTGGTGAGTTCAAAGGCTTCAACATAATATATGGCTGGTAAATAACATCAAGTTAACTACCCTAACTACCCGCATTAATAGCAATATTAAA